>CBIHPC010000070.1:0-24041 GCA_966211305.1 uncultured Niastella sp. | reverse complement strand
AACCTGTATCAAAAGTTTAGGAAACTTCTATTCTATCCATTGAACTACGGGACCAATATGTATTGTATTCTTCGCGCAAGCGACCCGGCAGCCCTGCCGCCCGGCGGATGGCAAAAATAGGAAGAAAACTATTAAACCGGTAGCCTAAACGGTCAAATACACTGAAAATCCTGCTTTTAGTATCATTACTCATACTCCTGGCAGCCCTAATGCTTACAGTTAAATGAACAAAAGCTGCCGATCATTAGCAACTGGCCAGCCAGCCATTTATTGAAACAGGTAAAATGCGGTTACAATGGCCGTTTGCATTGACAAAAGAAGGGAAACTGTTTGTAGATGGTATTGCTGCGGAGCTGTTTACCCCCTGACCCCTAAAGGGGGAGGCGCTGGTTATTACGGCTTGCGCTAATGCCTTCGGGATTGAGCCGGGTTTAAGCCCATCTTTATTCGGACTTTCTTCGGACTTTCATTGGGAATGTTCGGGTCTACCTAGGGGAAGTCCGAACAAAGTCCGAACAAAACCCGAACATTCCCCGAAGCAATACCGGCGCAAACCCGGAATAATACCGGATGTCTCTCTATTGTCACGGGCCAGTGTCACGTACTAAAATAACTTTACACTTTGGAGGGTTAGACTGGTGAGAACTTTACAGGCATCTTTTTATCCATAATCGCCAACCCGGTAAAAAAATTTCCCCTTTTTCAATCCCTGCTGACATACTGTTGTCACTACCCCGCAATAGGTTTGTACTGTAATCATTACCATACTTAAAAAATAATAATCATGTCAACGCAAACTGTAGCACCCAACACTTCCGTCACCATCATTACACCGCAACAATTGCTCGCTCACTGGCAGGGCCATCGCGGCCTCACCCGCAAAATGATCGAGGCTTTTCCTGAAGATAAACTGTTTACCTATTCCCTCGGCGGCATGCGCCCCTTCTCTGAGTTGGTGTACGAATTCCTCGGCATGGGAGTTCCCAGTCTGAAAGGTATCGCCACCGGCCAATGGCAAAAATGGGCTGAAGCCGGTAAGGTAAATACGAAAGCCGAACTGCTGGCCCTGTGGGACGAAGCTACCACCCAAATCAATGAACTTTGGCCAACCGTTCCTCCCCACCGTTGGCAGGAAGAGGATGTTGCTTTCGGCCAATGGCCCGGCACAGGTATCTGGCTCTTATGCTATGTTATCGACAACGAAATTCACCACCGTGGACAGGGATACGTTTATTTAAGAAGCCTGGGCATCGAGCCGCCAGCTTTCTGGGACCGTCCATAATTCCCAATTAAAATTATTTTAATTGCCCGGTCATCAATTGGCCGGGCAATTTTGCTTGCTGCCAAAAACGGTTTTACTAACTTCCCGTTTCATTGCAGCGATACAAACATTCACATATGAAAAAAGTATTCAGTTTATTATCCGTCAGCATGGCCCTTATGTTCCTTTGCCTTCAGGCCAACGCTCAAAATAAACCCCGGATAAACCACATCGCCCTATATGTAATGGACCTGAAAACAAGCACCCATTTCTATCAGCAGGTTATCGGCCTCGATACCATTCCCGAACCTTTTCACGATGGCCGTCATACCTGGTTCAGCCTCGGCACCCCCGGTCACCTGCACATCATTTCCGGCGCTGCCGCCAAAACCCCGCACGATAAGAACACGCACCTTTGTTTCAGCGTTCCGTCAATAAATGAGTTCATCGCCAACCTCAAAAAGCACAAAGTTGAATTCGAGAACTGGGCAGGGGAGAAGCATACCGTTACCAACCGCGTTGATGGCGTGAAACAGATCTATTTCACAGACCCTGACGGCTACTGGATCGAAATAAATGACGATAAATAGTACTGGGGAGTCAGGGAGGAGGCCGGGAGCCAGATCCATTTGTTTGAAAATCACATTGCTTATTTTTTAAAGCCCAGGTTTCTGAACAGGCTTCCGTAATTACAAACACCCATTTTGTAATCACAAACCATACGTTTAAAATTACAAACACTCCATTTGTAATTACAAAATCGCAGGAAATGGTGACCAAGCCCCCAAATATTTGTCCCGGTTCTCAGCATCTGTAATCTCCTCCTTTCAGCCGGTTACCGGCCCCACCTGGTGAGCCGGCCGCCGGGCTTAATCGGTGCCAGCCCCATCAAAAGAACTCAGAACTTCAATCCCCAAAACCTTCAACCAGCCACCCGTTCCCGAAACCAGGAGCCAGCAACCTGGTAACCGGGCTTACTCGTTATGAGGGTCCCCAATACATTGTTTCATGCCCTGCAACCGTTACCGGCGCCCACCCCTTACCAATAAACCGCCCCAAACCCCATCCGCCATCATAAACTACCCACTACAAACCGAATTGGCGTATCTTTGCCATCCTTAAAAATTAAAGGTTTATGAAGTTTTATGTTTGGCTCATACGTTACCGCCTCTACCTGGGTCTGGCGCTGATTGCTTTGGGCGTACTGGCCAATGTCAATTATGGTTTCTGGCCCGCTTTCCCGGCCTATTTTATCGGCCTCATTCTTATTGCCGGCCACTTCTTTATAGGCCCCCTGCGCCTTATTCAGGAACATATGGAAACCGGCGACCTCGATGGCGCAAAACGCGTACTGAATTCTATAAAATATCCCAACCTCCTGTATAAACCCATCCGCTCGGCCTACTTTACCTTCAAAGGTCAGCTCGCCATGATGGAACAGGATTTCGATACCGCCGAAAAGAACATGAAAAAAGGCCTCGAAATCGGCACCCCAATGAAAGAGGTTAAAGGCGCCAGCATGCTGCAAATGGGTATGATCTCCTTACAGAAGAACGATTTTAAACAGGCTGAAAAATACATTCGCCAGGCCATTCGCGAAGGCTTACCCGATAAAGAAAATGAAGCGGCGGCCTACCTGCAAATGTGTAATATCATGATGAACAAACGCGAATTCCGCGCAGCCAAAGAATTCTTCCGCAAGGCAAAGGCCCTGAAGCCTACTACCGCCGAGCTGGTTAAACAAATAAAAGAATTAGAGAAACATATTCCCCGCCTGCCGGGATAGCCCCGACCTCCGGTCGGGACTGAGGTAAGAAATAAGAAGTCGGAGGTAAGAAGTTCACGAAACTTCAAACCTCCGACTTCTCTTTTATAGCTACCTGTAAGTTTTATCCTATTACTCTTTGCCACCTTCACCCGCTCCTCAACCTGTCAACTTCCTACCTCTTACTTCCTGCTTCACATCATCCTGCCACCAAACATCACTTTAACCAACTAACCCGCTTACAACCCAAACTCCTTCCTCAACTGCCCCACACACGCCTCCAGCACTTTCACCACCTCCTGCACCTGTGCGGGTATCTTATCAACCTGTTCGCCCTTTTTTCCGTTCGTTTCTATCGTACGCACAACATCCTTTATTCTTGTTATGCCCATACTGTCGATGGTCGCTTTCATTTTATGCGCCAGCTTGCTTACCTGCTGCCAGTTCTGTTGTTCGGTTTCCCTTTGTATATCATTGAGCGAGGGAGGCACTGTTTGTATGAACAATTCCACCATCCGTTTTACAAAATCCGCATCGCCGCCCGCAATGGTTTGCACCATACTGAGATCATATAATTTATCCTGTCCTTCAGTTACCGGTATATTTGTTTCGCTCATAGGTATGGCCTCCTTTGTACTCGTTTTTAAATTATTTGATATAACTAGAAATAATTTCTGTTCATTAAATGGTTTCGGTAGAAAATCGTTCATACCTGCCGCCATATATTTTTCACTATCCCCTTTCAATGCATTGGCGGTTAACGCCACAATGGGAATAGCCGCCTTAACGGGATCGCCCAACTGCCTGATGGCTCGTGTGGCTTCTATCCCATCCATCTCAGGCATCTGTATATCCATAAGCACCAGATCGTAGTTATTTTCCTGTATCCTGTCAACAGCCTCACGGCCATTGTTCACGACATCCACAGTAAAACCCCACGACTCCATAATATGCCTGACAAGGTATTGGTTCAGCTCCACATCTTCGGCCACCAGAACATACCTGTTGCCCAGGCTTTGATAATTCAGGTCTTGTGCCACGGTTGTTTGATTGAGTTTAGATGAACTGATTGCAAACGGCAATTCAAAGCTAAAGGAACTTCCCTTTCCCGCCTCACTTTCCACCTTTAATTCACCGCCCATCATTGTTATTAATTCCCTGCAAATACTAAGCCCCAGTCCGGTACCGCCATGTGTGCGGGTGATAGCTACATGCGCCTGCATAAAGGGTTCAAAAATCAATCCCAGCTGACTCTCGGTAATGCCTATTCCGGTATCCCTTACGGAAAATGCTATCCGAATTTCATTACCGCTCTTTTGTATCAACCGGGTTTCAATGGTTACGGCCCCTGTTTCGGTAAACTTAATGGCATTGCTGATGAGGTTATTCATTACCTGGCTCAACCGGTACGGGTCGCCCAGCACCACCAGGTCTTCGCCTAACAAATTCTCATAGGTCAGCCCAATGCCTTTCTCTTCTGCCTTATATATAAACGATTGTAAACAAAGCTCTATGCGATCGGCCAGCGAAAATACCATATGCTCAAACTGCAGTTTACCCAAAATGATCTTCTCCAGGTCAAGCACATCGTTCACCAGCAATAACAGGTTATTGGCCGATTCCTGTATCAGCTGCAGGTAATTCCGCTGCTGTTCATCGAGTTTCGTTTTGGCCAGCAAACCTGCAATGCCCAATACCCCGTTCATGGGTGTGCGTATTTCATGGCTCATATTGGCAAGAAAAACTTCCTTGGCCCGGGCCGCTTCCTCCGTAATCTTTTTCGCGTGCCGCAATTCCCGCTCCGCCTTAATACGGTCAGAAATATCCTGCGCAAAACCTATTACATAAGGCTCTATGCCCGGTACATCCATTTTATAGTTCTGGTACAACAGGTAAATGACCTTCCCTGTTTTTCCCTGGATCCTGAAAACGCCTTCCGATTTTCCATGCCGCAGTATCGGCTGCAGGTAATTCAATTCATACAACGCTACGTCTTCTTCGGGTATAAATTCAACCAACTGCCGGCCCACCATTTCACCGGCTGTATAATCCAGCGCCAGGCTCGCCGCCGGGTTTACCGACAATAACTTTCCCTGAAGGTCATGCGTGCAGATCCAGGCCTGGCTGTAATTGAACAGATCGCGGTACTTCTTCTCACTTAACTGTATGTATTCTTCCGCCCGCTTCTGATCGCTGATATCGATGCTGTAGGCAATGCAGAATTTTACGTGCGCTTCCGCATCCAATACCGGTTGTATATGCCTGATGTGATATTTAACCTGTCCATCGGCCCATTCAAACCGCTCCTCCCATTTCTGCAGTTGCTTTGTTTGCACTGCCTCGGCTATCATTTCTTTTCGCCGTATGGCCAGTTCGGGAGGTTTTTGCCGTATGCGGCAGTAATCTTCCATGTTCTTCCCGATAAGCCATTCCCGGGTTTTTACGTCTTTTATAACCGCTGAATTGATGAACATGAACTCGCCTTCCGTATTATACACTGCAATGTCTGCAGGAATATTCATGAGCACTTCTTCATAAAATGAAGCCGGCGTTTGTAACGCACTGCCCTTATTATCCCCGGTTCCGCCTGGTTGCGGCGGAACTTCCTTATCTGCTGACGGTATGTTTTTCAACGGTTTCATTATAACGGTAATCTACAGTGAATATGCGATTACCTGGCGTTCAGTTCACCGGCCTGTATCATCCGGTAAATGGTAGATTTTCCTATATCAAGCTTTTTGGCTACCAGTAAAACATCCTTGTCGTATTTGTCGAGATAGTGCTGTATGATCTGTAATTCAAATTCTTTCAATGTACGATCCTTGTTCATGAGATCGTTTACAGATGAATTGCTGTTGAGCGTTATGTGCTCGGGCAGAATGGTATCGCCATCGGCCATTACCACGGCCAGTTCCATTACCGAACGCAGTTCCCGCACATTGCCAGGGAATGCATGGCTCAATAATCGTTGCTGGGCTTCGGGCGATAACAATTTCCTGTCGGTATTATTTTCTTTGCAGAACTGATCCATAAAGTGCTTGGCAAGTATAATTATGTCGTTGCCGCGCTCTCTTAATGGTGGTATTTGTATGGGTAAACCGATCAAACGATAATACAGATCTTCCCTGAAGCGCCTGCCCTGTACTTCTTCCAGTAAATTCTTGTGGGTAGCTACAATGATGCGCACATTGATTGGCACCACTTCATTTCCGCCAACCCGCGTTATTTCACGCTCCTGCAACACGCGCAGCAGCTTGGCCTGCAGGTTGATATCCAGTTCGCCTATTTCATCTAAAAAAAGCGTACCGTTATGGGCTTCTTCAAATTTACCAATACGGCGGGTAATAGCGCCGGTAAATGCCCCCTTTTCATGTCCGAAAAGTTCACTCTCGATAAGCTCCCGGGGAATGGCTGCCACGTTCACCGCCACAAATGGCTTTTTGCTTTTGTCGGAATTGTAGTGAATGGCCCGCGCCACCATTTCCTTCCCCGTTCCTGTTTCGCCGGTAACGGAAACCGTGATATTCGTTTTACAGGCCTTTTCTATCAGGCCGAACACTTTTTCGAACGAAGCGCTCTTGCCTATGAGGTATTTTGAGTAATCGTACTTTTTTCCCACCTGCTCTTTCAGGTGCTCCACTTCCTTACGCAGCCCGTCAATTTCTTTCAAATGCAACAGGCTGTTCCAGAGCCGGTCCTTGGCATCGTCGTCTTTTACTATGTAGTCGAATGCACCGTTCTTGATGAGGCTGATGGCGGTTTTGATGTCTTCCTGCCCCGAAATGATTATTACCTGAATACCGGGGTCTATTTCCTTTATCTTTTTCAATACTTCACTGCCATCCATGTCGGGCATCGAATAGTCGAGGGTAACTACCTCGGGCCGCTCATGCAAATTGTTCAGGAAGTCTTTACAGTTATGGAACCGCTTAACTTCGTAATCAGGGTTCATTGCCAGGTAGTGCTGCAACATAGAGCCGTACCAAACATCGTCTTCGAGTATAAATATCTTTAGGGAGTGCTGGTTTTTCATTTTGTGAAAATCTGTAATGTAACAAACGTATTAATTTTGATTTTATTCCCAATTAAAGACCGATTCCACCGCAGAAACTCATCTTTCTTTTCCCCTCGCAAACTACTTATTATCAATGCCTATGTGTTTCTATTTAGTGGAATGAGCGTATTTCAAACACGAAAATGCAGCAAAATCAAATATAATACGTGCGTCACCGGTTTTTACCTTCATTAAAAATCCTGAAAACTTTTGCACATCTGACGGGAGTTTCTGAACATCTGTCCGTTATCATATAAGGTCCCCAACATATTTATTCACCGTTCGTTATCTTTGATATATGAGCGTGAATCGGGAGCGCCTTCACCAGAAATTCACTGAAGAATACAAGAGGCTGAATCAACAGCAAAAACTCGCTGTTGACACAATTGAAGGACCGGTTATGGTTATTGCAGGACCGGGAACCGGTAAAACCCAGATCCTTGCCAGTCGAATTGGCAAGATTCTGCTGGAAACAGATTCGCAACCCCGCAACATTTTATGCCTGACCTATACCGATGCTGGCGTGGTGGCCATGCGCCGGCGCCTTTCACAATTTATTGGTCCAGACGCTTACAGGGTTAACATCTACACGTTTCACGCATTTTGCAACGATATTATCCAGGAAAATCTGTCGCTTTTTGAAAGAACGGCCCTCGATCCCATTTCTGAACTCGAAAGAATAGAACTTTTCAAATACCTCATCGATACCTTTCCCAAAAATCACCCGCTAAAACGCTACCGCGGCGATGTGTACTACGAAATTCACAACCTGCAGTCGCTGTTCAGCACCATGAAACGTGAAGGCTGGTCGCCGGCATTTATCAGCGAACGGATCGATGCATACCTGGCCGAACTGCCAACCCGCGAAGATTTTGTTTATAAAAGAGCGTACAAGGGCTTCAAGGCAGGAGATGTGAAGAAGGATAAGCTCGACGAAGAAAAAGAGAAAATGGAAAAGCTGCGGGCGGCAGTAAACGAATTCGATCGTTTTCAGCAGCTCATGCGCAGCCGCAACCGGTACGATTTCGACGATATGATCAACTGGGTGATCAAAGCATTTGAAGAGAACCCGGCATTGCTGAACCGTTACCAGGAACAGTTCCTGTACGTATTGGTCGATGAATTTCAGGATACCAGCGGTACACAAAACCAGTTGGTAAAACTGCTGATCAACTTCTGGGAATCGCCCAACATCTTTGTGGTGGGCGACGACGACCAGAGTATCTATCGCTTTCAGGGCGCCAACGTGGAGAACATGTTGCAGTTCGCCCGGTCGTACCGCGAAACCCTGATGGTTGTGTTGACCAACAACTACCGTTCGGCCCAACCCATTCTCGATGTGTCCATGACGCTCATCAATAACAACCAGGAGCGGCTGGTAAAACAAATTGAAGGGCTCAGCAAAAATCTTAAATCATCGCACCCGCGGTTCTTTGCACTGGAACCGGCAGACGCTATCCCCGTTATAAGAGAATACGAAACGCAGCGGCAGGAAATGATCAACATTACCCTGCAGGTGCAGCAGTTGCTGGCGCAGGGGGTTATGCCGGGAAGAATCAGCGTTATTTACCGCGAGAACAAATATGGCGAAGAACTTACCCAATATTTCAAACTGTTAGGTATACCGGTTTACAGCAAACGGCATTTGAACTTATTGCAGGAACCATTCGCCAAAAAAATAATCCTGCTCATCAAATACATTGCAGCCGAACATGATATTCCTTACGGCGGCGATGAAATGTTATTTGAGATCCTTCATTTCGACTGGTTCAATATTCCGCCCGTTGAAATTGCCAAATTGAGCATAGAAGTGGCCGACAGGTCATTTGGCAATAACAGAACATCGTTACGCCGCCTGTTGTACGATAAAGCCAATACGCCGCCGGCCGATCTGTTCAGCAAGGGCCTGCACCCGGGGCTGCAGCAGGCTACCAGGGCATTGGAAAAGCTCATTGCTGCGGTGCCAAATGTTACCCTGCAGGTACTGGTTGAAAATATCATCCGCCGCACCGGTTTGCTGAACAACATTATGCAAAGCCCCGAAAAAGCGTGGATGATGCAGGTGCTTACCGCCTTGTTCGACTTTATAAAAGAAGAAACACACCGCAATCCTTTACTGCAGCTCAACGACCTGGTTGAGATCTTCGAACTGATGGAAAAAGAAGGATTGCCGTTACCGCTTGTTCAGGTAAGCGGAAATGATAAAGGAGTTAACCTGCTTACCGCTCACGGCTCAAAAGGCCTCGAGTTCGAATATGTATTTATTGCCGGCTGTAACGCTTCTTTCTGGGAAAAGAAACGCAAACCCGGCGGCGGTTACAAGATCCCTGAGAACGTATTTTCAAATCAGCCCAACAGCGCTGCCAAAGAAGGTACCGATCTTGAAGAGCTGCGCCGTTTGTTTTATGTAGCGCTTACCCGCGCCGAACATTACCTGTATATTTCGTATTGCCGCTATAAGAACGATGGGAAGGAGCTGGAACCCTCTATGTTCCTGGCCGAAATACAGGAACAGCATCAGCTGCCCGTTGAAAAAGTGTTTACCAGCGAAGAAGTGATCACAGAGTTTCAGCTGGTACAATTCCAGGAAACAGAGGCGCCCGAGATCGGCCGTATAGAAGAAGATTTTATTACGGCCCTGCTCGATCGCTTTGTGATGAACGTAACCGCCCTGAACAATTACTTAAAATGCCCGCTGGAGTTTTACTTCAAGAACCTGCTGCGTATTCCCTCGCCCAAGAACGAGGCTACGGAGTTTGGTTCGGCCATACACCATGCACTGCAACGCCTGTTCGAGAAAATGCAGGAACACAACAACAAATTTCCCGGCAAGGCTGAGTTCATTGATGATTTCACCTGGTACATGCACCGCCACCGCGAGAACTTCACCCGCGAACAGTTCGACCGCCGCCTCGAGTATGGGCATGAAGTATTGGCCAACTATTACGATAAATACATTTATAGCTGGAACCGCATTGTTGCGGTAGAAAGGAATATCCGTAATGTGGTAGTGAACGGGGTACAGCTCAAGGGAAAACTCGATAAACTGGAATTTGACGGCAAACAGGTGAACATCGTTGACTATAAAACCGGCGATCCTGATAAAGCCAGGGCCAAATTACAGCCACCGAACGAAAAAGAACCCAATGGCGGCGATTACTGGCGCCAGGCAGTGTTTTACAAGATCCTGATCGATAATTACGAAAGCAAGGACTGGCAGGTGATCAGCACCGAGTTCGACTTTATTGAACCCGATAAAAAGAAAATATACCGTAAAGAAAAGGTCGTTATCAGCCCGGCCGATATCACCACCGTTTCGCAGCAGATCGTAACGGTTTGGGAAAAGATCCAGAACCGCGAATTTTACATTGGCTGTGGCAAAGAAGGCTGCCACTGGTGCAATTTTGTAAAAACCAATAAAATGGCCATCGCACTCCACGACCTGGCCGAAGAGGAAGAGAATCAGGGGTAGCCAGGTACCGGTTAGATCTGCGTTACAGGTTACAAGGTACAGGTAACAGGGCCCTGAATTCGGGTTGCAAAATTATTTTCCTGCCTCGCGCATCTGAAACATGGAACCTGTAACCCGGCAATAGCGAGTCCTGAATGTAAACCCGGCACCTGGTAACCGGCACCCATCCGGAATTTAACGCAACATTTGCCAATAAACAACTTAAGTTTGCGGCCTTATGAAGTATGCTTCTATTTTAAAGATAGTTTCGCCGTTCCTGTTGATCCTCGCGCTGCTTCCTTCAACCCTGGTGCAAACTGGTTGTGCCAATATTGTTCCGCCTATGGGCGGCCCCCGCGACTCCCTGCCTCCCCGGCTGGTGAAAGTAAATCCCCGCGATTCAGCCACTAACTTTACCGGCAAAAAGGTAGTTATTGAGTTCGACGAATTCGTTCAGATAGACAATATCCAGGAAAACCTGCTGGTTTCCCCAACACCCAAAATAAACCCGCTGGTCGACTCAAAACTGCGCACCGTAACGGTAACGATCAAAGACACCCTGCAACCGAACACTACTTATTCCATCGACTTTGGAAATGCAATAAAAGACGTAAACGAAGGCAATGTTTTAAAAAATTTTACCTACCGGTTCACCACCGGCACCGCGCTCGATTCACTGGCAATTACCGGCCGGGTGATCATCGCCGAATCTGGTAAAACCGATTCTACCCTCATCGTTATGCTGCACTCAGGCACCGATGACTCCGCGATAATAAAAGAAAAACCCCGTTATGTTGCGCGGGTTGATAACAATGGAAATTACCGCTTTAATAACCTGCCTTCCGGTTCATTTGCCCTTTTTGCATTGAAAGATGAAGGCGGTCAACGCCGGTACCTCAGCGGCAGCCAGCTTTTTGCCTTTGCCGATGAACGGGTAACACCTGCCGTTTCGCCCCAGCCCGTCACTTTGTACGCGTACACCGACGAAAAAGAAGAAAAAGCCAAACCCGCGATGCCGCAGCCGGGCAAACAGGGTAGCAACAAAAAGAACGATAAACAGGACAACCGGCTTCGCTTCGAAACCAACCTTGGCAATAATGAATTAGACCTTTTAAGCCAGCTCGAGCTCAGGTTTCCCGCTCCGCTCAAAATATTTGATAGCAGTAAAGTGGTTCTCGCAAATGAAAAGAACGAACCGCTTTCGAATTACCGGTTCATCAAAGACACAAGCAATAAAATAGTAACCATTTCCTATAACTGGGTCCCCAATACCGCCTACAACCTGATCCTCGATTCGGCGTTTGCAGAAGACACTTCAGGTAAAAGAATTTTAAAAGCCGATACCCTCCAATTCCGCACAAAAAATGAAAACGAGTATGGCCTGCTCAGGTTGCGGCTCATCAACCTCGATTTCAGCAGAAATCCCGTACTGCAGTTCGTTTCGGGCGATGCGGTGAAATTCTCATACCCCATGACCGGTAAGGAATTTTATGCAAAACTGTTCACCCCCGGCGAATACGATCTGCGCATTTTATACGACGATAACAAGAACGGTGTATGGGACCCCGGCTCCTTTTTTGAGAACCGGCACCAGCCCGAAAAAGTGCAGCCCATAAGTCGTAAAATAACCGTAAAGGCCAAGTGGGATAATATCATTGATATCACTTTAGAGAAATGAGAAATAAGGAATTAGAAATTAAAAATTAAAAAGTGTGAGCGGCCGGCAAATTGCCGGCCGCTCACAGTACAGGCATAACCACAAACCATAAACCACAAACCACAAACTCTTTGGTATCTTTGCCCCATGGAATTTTCTTCTTCTTTGTTGGAAAACGCGGTGAGTGAATTTGCCAAACTGCCCGGTATTGGAAAGAAAACGGCTTTGCGGCTGGTACTGCACTTATTAAAGCAAGACCCCGGTAATGTGGAAACATTTGGCGACGCGGTGCTTAAAATGCGCCGCGAGATAAAATTTTGTGAGCGTTGTTACAATGTAGCAGATCATTCCACCTGCGCTATTTGCGCCAATCCCATGCGTAAACAGGATATCATATGCGTGGTGGAGAACATCCGCGATGTTATTGCCATTGAAAGCACCCAGCAATTCAGCGGCGTGTACCATGTATTGGGCGGCATCATTTCTCCGCTCGATGGCATTGGTCCCGACCAGCTTACCATAGAACCGCTGCTGCAACGTATTCCCATTGAAAAAACGGAAGAGCTCATTTTTGCGCTGAACCCCAACATCCAGGGCGATACTACCATCTACTACATACAGAAAAAGCTGCAGGGAAACCCGGTTAAGATCACCACCATTGCCCGCGGCATTGCCTTTGGCGGCGAACTGGAATACGCCGATGAAATGACGCTTGCCCGCAGCATCACCAACAGGCTGCCGGTTGAAAAGTATGTGCAGCATTAAGCAGCAACCTTTTATAGCGCCCGTTTAGCTTACAAAGGCGGCCTGAAATATCAGTAGTTTGATATTAACATAACAAGCTGTAAATTTGCATCCGCACAGGCAGATTTGTTTATTGTTCGGCCTGTGCATCCTGAGCAGGAACCGGCATCTGGCTCTTTATAACCATCAAACCAGATGCTTATAACTGAACTAATAAACGACAAGAAACTCTCGCCACAATAGTTTCCTACGTTTATCGGTTCGGATCAATGAATGAACGATAGCCAACGATGCTATCGAAACCATTGTTGACAGTATGTCAACCCGGCCGGCATTGCTCATCAACAAAAACCGCTATGCTAAACAAAAGGAGGGCAGCATGAAATCAATACAACAATGCCTGCAGGAACGTATCCTGATCATTGACGGCGCTATGGGAACCATGATTCAGCGCCATAAGTTAGAAGAAGCCGATTACCGTGGCGAACGTTTTAAAGACTGGCCCAGCGACCTTAAGGGAAACAACGACCTGCTGGTGCTTACTCAGCCCAACATCATCAAAGGCATTCACAAATTATATCTCGACGCCGGCGCCGACATCATTGAAACAAACACGTTCAATGCGCAGGTTATTTCACTGGCCGATTACCATATGGAATCGCTGGCTTACGAGCTGAACTATGAAGCCGCTAAAATTGCCAAAGAAGCCGTACAGGAATTCTTTGCCGACCCTTCAACCAATAAAGGCGGCCGCGAATGTGCTTTCGTTGCCGGCGCCATTGGCCCGCTTAACAAAACCCTCTCTTTATCGCCCGATGTAAATAACCCCGGTTACAGGGCCCTTACATTCGATGAGGCAGTAAGCGCCTATTACGAACAGGTAAAAGGGCTGGTTGATGGAGGTGTTGATCTGTTACTCATTGAAACCATCTTCGATACCCTCAATGCCAAAGCCGCCATATACGCCATTAAGAAATATTTTGCCGACGAAGGCAAACCCGAACTGCCCATCATGATCAGCGGTACCATCACCGATGCATCGGGACGTACGCTGAGCGGGCAAACACTGGAAGCCTTTTATACTTCGGTTATGCACGCCAAACCGCTTTCCATTGGCCTCAACTGTGCATTGGGCGCATCGGAAATGCGGCCGCATATTGAAGAGTTAAGCCAGATAGCATCCTGCTATACCTCGGCTTATCCCAATGCCGGTTTACCCAATGCCATGGGCGAATACGATGAACAACCTGAACAAACCGCCCATTTCCTTGAAGAATGGGCCAGTGAAGGTTTTGTGAACATCGTGGGCGGTTGCTGCGGTACAACGCCCGACCATATTAAACATATTGCCGACCATGTTCGCCGGTTCAAACCAAGACCCTTACCGGTATTGGAAAAAGCATTGTAATACCGGTGCAGGAACCACCTCCTGCCCGCGAACCACCTGGTTTTAAAATTCCAAAAAGTAAATGAGGTATGTCAGCTAATACTACGATAAAACCATACTTGCGACTTTCAGGCCTCGAGCCATTGGTTATTCGCCCTGAAACCAATTTTGTGAACGTAGGGGAACGTACCAACGTAACCGGTTCCAAAAAATTCGCCCGGCTTATCAGGGAGAACAAGTATGAAGAAGCGCTCAGCGTTGCCCGGCAGCAGGTAGAAAGCGGCGCACAGGTACTCGACGTTAACATGGACGACGCCCTGCTCGATGGCGTAAAGGCCATGACCACCTTTTTGAACCTGCTGCAAAGCGAGCCCGATATTGCCAAAATTCCCGTCATGATCGACAGCTCAAAGTTCGAGATCATCGAAGCAGGTTTGAAGTGCGTACAGGGCAAGTGTATCGTGAACTCTATTTCCATGAAGGAAGGGGTAGAAAAGTTTATTCGCGAGGCAAATATCTGTAAGCTGTATGGCGCTTCAGTTGTAGTAATGGCATTTGATGAAAAAGGCCAGGCCGATACCCTGCAACGCCGGGTCGACATTTGTACGGAAGCTTACAGGATCCTCACCGAACAGGTTGGTTACGATCCCCAGGATATCATTTTCGACCCCAACATATTTGCGGTAGCAACCGGTATCGAAGAGCATAACAACTATGCTATCGATTTCATAGAAGCTACCCGCATCATTAAACAAAGAATGCCCCTGGCTAAAGTAAGCGGCGGGGTTAGTAATATTTCTTTCTCTTTCCGCGGTAATGAGCCTGTACGCGAAGCCATGCACGCGGTATTCCTGTACCACGCCATTAAAGCGGGCATGGATATGGGTATCGTAAACGCCGGCCAGCTTGTAGTGTATGATGAAATAGAACCGCAACTGCGCGAACTGTGCGAAGACGTTATCCAGAACCGCCGTGAAGACGCCACCGACCGGCTGATCGCATTTGCCGAAACGGTAAAAGCAAAAGATAAATCGGAAGTAAAGAACGAAGCATGGCGCAGCAATACCGTTGAAGAGCGGCTGAAACACGCCCTTATAAACGGCATTACAGACTATATTGATCAGGACACGGAAGAAGCACGGCTTAAATATCCAAAGCCGCTCGATGTGATAGAAGGGCCTTTGATGAACGGAATGAACGTGGTGGGTGACCTGTTCGGCAGCGGTAAAATGTTTCTGCCTCAGGTGGTAAAAAGCGCGCGGGTAATGAAAAAATCGGTAGCCATTCTTACCCCTTATATCGAAGAAGAAAAAGAAAGACTGCGCAATTCAGGCCAGGCTGCAGCCACATCAGGCGCTGCAAAGATCCTGCTTGCAACCGTTAAGGGCGATGTGCATGATATCGGCAAGAACATCGTAGGTGTGGTATTAGGCTGTAATGGGTATGATATCATTGACCTCGGTGTAATGGTGCCGGCCGACAAGATCCTCGAAACAGCGCAAAAAGAAAACGTTGATATCATTGGCTTAAGCGGTCTTATCACCCCTTCGCTCGATGAAATGGTGCATGTGGCCCATGAAATGAAACGGCGCAATATGAACCAGCCCCTGCTGATCGGCGGCGCAACCACTTCACGCATGCATACCGCTGTTAAAATTGCCCCTCAATACGGCAATGGGGTTGTGCATGTGCTCGATGCATCACGCAGTGTAACCGTTGCCGGTTCATTATTGAGCAAAGAACAGAAGCCCGATTTTCTCGCCAACGTTGGTAAAGAATACCAAAAGCTGCGCGATGATTTCGGCAATAAGAAAACCGCCAAACAATATCTTCCTTTCGCAGAGGCGCAGCGAAACCGCGTAGCCATCGACTGGAACACCTATACGCCGGTTAAACCGCAATTCACCGGAACAAAGATCCTCGACAACTTCGATCTCAACGAGCTTGTCGATTACATCGATTGGGGCCCGTTCTTTATTGCCTGGGAACTTCACGGCAAGTTCCCAGCCATCTTACAGGATGAAAAAGTAGGAAAAGAAGCCACGAAACTTTTTCACGACGCCAACGACCTGCTTAAAAAGATCATTAGCGAAAAATGGTTGACAGCCCGCGGTGTCATCGGTTTCTGGAAGGCCAGCAGCAACGGAAAAGACTCAGTTTTCTTATATGATGATAACGGAAAAGTAACTACACAACTGGAAAGCCTGCGCCAGCAGAATAAAAAAGCGGCCGGCCAACCCAACTTCTCTTTAGCCGATTTCGTAAAACCCGAAGCAAACGGCGGCAATGATTACATGGGTGCGTTTTCCGTCACTATCCATGGAATTGAGCCGCACATAAAAAAGTTTATAGAAAATCACGACGATTACAACAAAATCATGTTACAGGTGTTAGCAGATAGGCTTGCCGAAGCTTTTGCAGAACTGTTGCATGAAAGGGTGCGGAAAGATTTCTGGGGCTATGCAAAAGATGAGCATTATTCGAATGAAGAGTTAATTAAAGAATCATATTCAGGCATCAGACCAGCACCAGGTTATCCGGCTTGTCCTGATCATACTGAAAAATACAAACTATTCCATCTGCTGGGCGGAGAGCAGGCAACCGGTATTACGTTAACGGAATCACTCGCCATGTACCCTGCTTCATCAATTTGCGGTTGGTATTTTGCACATCCGCAAAGCCAGTACTTTGGATTAGGAAAAATTCAGAAAGATCAGGTTATTGATTATGCCGCCCGTAAAAACATGCCGATTGAAGAGATAGAAAGGTGGCTGCGCCCTGTTCTTGAGTATGATGTTTAAAGTTTTGTAGTGCGTATTTCACAATATTAAAAACATCATGATCGTTTGGGCATCGTTCCCTTGGTTAACGGCATTAATCCAGTAGCAAAATGAGAAATTCCCGTAGAAATGCTATTACGGCAATAGCATTTTTGTGTATGCTTGCGCCTGATTTCGCAGCAGCACAGTCCAAACCTTCCAACCGTAAAGGAGAATTTTATTTCTCCTGGGGGTATAACAAGGAGTGGTACACAAAAAGTGATCTTCACATCAACCAGCCCGAACTCGGTAACAAGTATACCTTCAAAAACGTTCGGGCCCATGACAATCCCGGCTGGGACAAAGGAATCTTCGACCGGGCCATGACGATCCCCCAGTACAACTACCGCATCGGTTATTTTTTCAGAGATGACCTGGCTATCGAGATCAACTTCGATCACACCAAGTACATCATCGACCGGCAGGAAGTTAAATACAAGGGCACCATGGACAACAAACCTGTTGACGCCACCACCGGGTGGAATGAGAACAACGGTTTCTATTACTTCCTTAACAATGGCGCCAATTTCTTACTGTTCAACATTGTAAAACGCTGGGACCTTTATCAGAGCCCTAATAACAAGTTCCAGCTCGACATGTTGGGCAAAGCCGGTGTAGGCCCTGTTATTCCGCATGTGGAGAACAGTTTGTTCGGACAAAAGAACGAGCCCGATTTTCAGATCGGCGGTTGGAACATAGGCGTAGAACACGCTTTAAGGGCTACCTTCTACAAGTATGTTTACCTCGAGTTCGCACACAAAATCGACTATGCCCGGTATGCTCACCTGCATATCTACAAGGGTAAAGCCCGCCAGGCATTTGGCACCTACGAGCTTATCTTAAACCTCGGTGTTACTTTGCCAACACGTAAGAAAGCGCAATAACGTTCCTTTCCCACGATTCGCTTGCCTCATCTTTTTTCAAACAGCCAACGCCATCTTTGCCTTGGCTTAACCCGGTAATTCCGGTTAATATAGGTTTGAATATGCTCCATGGCTTCATCGATGCTGTCGGTAAGAAGAACCAGTTTCATGTCTTCCCGGCTGATGGTACCCTGTTGTGCCATAAACTCGGCATAGTTCCAAAGATTGCTGTAGTAATCTTTACCGAACAACACGATGGGAAACTGTGTAATGGTTTTTGTTTGAACAAGGGTGAGGGTTTCGAAGAACTCGTCCATAGTGCCGAAACCGCCCGGCATAATGATGAACGCGTAAGAATATTTAACCAGCAATACTTTGCGAACGAAGAAATGTTCGAATGTAATTGACTTGGTGACGTACCTGTTCACATGTTGCTCAAAGGGTAACCTTATGTTGCAACCAACCGAGATACCGCCATTTTCAAAAGCCCCGCGGTTGGCCGCTTCCATAATACCGGGACCGCCGCCCGTCATGGTAACGAAACCGATATCGGCAATGTGCTTACCGAATATGCGGGCGCTTTCATAATAAGGGTGGTCTTCTTTGAACCGGGCGGAACCAAACACGGTGATACAGGGACCCATAAAATGCAGGGCCCTGAAACCCTTAATGAATTGTTTGAACACCCGCCAGGCAAAGGCCAGTTCATACGTACGGCTTTTAGGCCCATCCAGATAAACCTGTTCTTTTGGTGGTATTATCGGCTCAATCTTTTTCTTGGCTGAAGCTGCTTCCATATCAATAGTGTAAATTGCCAGCCAATTTAAACAAAAAATCATGCGCATTATTAGCTATAATGTTAATGGTATAAGAGCAGCCATGACAAAGGGTTTTTGCGAATGGTTAAAGACCGACCCCGCAGATATCATTTGCCTGCAGGAAACAAAAGCCACTAAAGACAATGTAAACCGCCAACTGGTAACCGAATGCGGCTACGAGGACTACTGGTTCTCCGCTTCGAAAAAAGGGTACAGCGGCGTAGCCGTTTTTACCAAAATAAAACCCGATAACGTAGAATACGGGAACAAACATGCGGTAAGCGATGATGAAGGCAGGATCATACAGCTCGATTTCGGAGATATCCGCCTCATTAACGCATATTTCCCATCGGGAACAACCGGCGATGTACGGCAAACGGTGAAATATGGCTGGCTTAATGATCTTTATTCTTACCTCGAAACACTGAAACAGCAATATCCCAAACTCATTCTGTGCGGCGATTACAATATTGCTCATACCGAACTGGATATTCACGACCCCAAAGGCAATAAGAACACTTCAGGTTTTTTACCCGATGAAAGGGCGTGGATGGATAAATTATTCAGCAGCGGCTGGATAGATACTTTTCGTGTTTTTCATCCGGAACCTCACCGGTATAGCTGGTGGAGCCAGCGATTTCCTACAGTAAGGCTGCAAAATAAAGGATGGCGGCTCGATTATATCAATGCAACGGAGCCGTTACGCAGCCGTTTGAAGAGCGCAGAAATATATCCCGATGTAAAACACAGCGATCACTGCCCCGTATTCCTGGAACTTAATTAGTGATCAATTGTAATTTTTACACCTTATTCTGCGTTTGATACAACATTTTCTAATGCAAACTGTTTCTCATTCGCCATGATCGTTTATAACATTACGGTAAAGGTTCATCCTGCAATAGATGAAGCGTGGTTATTGTGGCAACAGCAGGAACATATACCCGAGATAATGGCTTGCGGACAATTTTCCCAATGGAAAATGTTCAGGCTGCTCGATCAGGACGATTCGGAGGGAATGACCTTTGTAATACAATATTTCGCCCCTTCACTGGAGAATTATGTGCGTTTCACAGAGGAATTCGAACCTGTATTACGAAAGAAAGCATTTGATAAATGGGGCGATCGCTTTATTGCGTTCCGCACGGTAATGGAAGTTGTGAAATGATTGTGGAAAATAATATTTTAATAGGCCTCCCTGCTAAATTTATTGTATATTCCACGAAACCCTTTACAGGCCAGCATTTCAGCCGGCATCGCATGAAACACAGGACTGTACGGCATTTCAGCGTGTAACATCAATTCACAAAACACATTACAAAACATTTCAATTTGCTAAAAACCTTGCCCCAAGCGGATTTCAGCACTTTATCAAATGTTAATTTTTCGACCAAAAAATTTTGTTTCAAGTAAAAAGCGGCTAAATTTGTTGCTGCATAAATTCTTAAAAAATCACACTATGAACAAAGCTGAATTAATTGCAAAACTTGCCGATGATTCAGGCATTACTAAGACACAGGCTAATGCTGCGCTGGACTCTTTCATCGAAGCAGTTACCAAAACATTAAAAGGTGGAGGTAAAGTTACCCTGGTTGGTTTTGGTACATTCTCTGTATCAAAAAGAGCAGCTCGCAATGGTCGTAATCCGCAAACCGGCGCTGTGATTAAGATTAAAGCTAAAAAAGTTGCCCGTTTCAAAGCAGGTAAAGAATTACAGGCTAAATTATAATTACTGCCTTAAGCACGAAAGCTCCGTTACTGCATGCGAAGTATCGGAGCTTTTTTTATTTTTGCGTCACTTTATAATCATTTAATAAACTTATAACATGGGTAGAGGAGATAAAAAAACGAAAAAAGGTAAAACCTTTAAAGGTTCATTCGGAAAAAGCCGTCCTGCCAGAACAAAAAAGGCAGCCGCTGCTAAAAAGAAATAAGAAGTAAGAGGTATGAAGTAAGAACAATCTCAATATTGTGCCTTACTTCATACCTCTTACCTCAAAATTGTACCTCTTTCCCGTATATTCACGCTATCCCTTCTGTATTTCCTATTTCTTACTTCCTATCTCTTACTTCAGCAGGTTTATACGTATATCAATGCAATTGGATTTCGATGCCTGAATAAAAACCTACGGCGCTAACCGTTCAATCAGCCACGTATTATCACTCTTTAATGTATACTGGATCCGGTCGTGCAAACGGCTGGGGCGCCCCTGCCAGAACTCAATATTGATGGGCTTTACACGGTACCCGCCCCAGTGACCGGGTCTTTTTACCGGTTTACCGTTGAAATCTTTTGCAATTGTTTTTTCCCGCTCTTCGAGCCATTCCCGGCTTTCGATCACCTGGCTTTGCGGCGATGCCCATGCCCCGATACGGCTTCCCTCGGGCCGGCTGTTGAAATAAATATCGCTTTCTTCTGCGCTTACTTTTTCAACCAGTCCGGTTATGCGTACCTGCCGTTCCAGTTCTTTCCAGAAAAATACCAGGCAGGCCCTTGGGTTTTCGGCCATTTGCAGGCCTTTAAAGCTGTCGTAATTGGTAAAAAACACAAATCCACGCTCATCGTAACCTTTTAATAATACAATACGGGCGGCCGGTACACCGTCGGCCGATGCGGTAGCAAGCGTCATGGCATTCACTTCATCGATCTCACTATGAATGGCTTCCTGCCACCACTTATCGAATTGACGAATGGCATTGGCGTCTACATCTTTTTCTAAAAGAGCCTTTAACATGTAATCTTTGCGAATAGCTGCGATAGTTGATGGCATGGACTGTTATTTTATAAAGCAAAGTTAATGGCATGAACAATTAACATTCCTGATTTTGATCATAACCGTTTACCCGCTAATTTAAACCAATCAGGTGTGACACGTTTCCCGATCGCGTAGAAAGCAAACGTGTCACACCTCTATTATACTTTACCGCATGAAATATATTTTTACTTTGTTATTATTAGCCTGCAGCGTTAATATCGCTCTTGCACAAAAAAGCAAACCCGCTGCTGTTATTACCCGTTTCTATAAACTTACCGGCACAATTCACAAATACCCGGTTACATTTCTTATACACCGCAGGGGTGACTATTTTTATGGAAGTTATTATTATCATGCCACCGAAGAACCCATTGGATTGTTCGGTGTATTGCAAAATGACGGCTCTTTAAGATTAACCTGCAACGATGGCGAAACCGGCGGCATGGCAGAAGAATTTGCCGGCAGGTTTAAAGACAGTTCTTTTTCCGGCACCTGGACGCATAGAGGAAAAGTGTTACCCTTCAGGGTAACAAAACCAGGAAATACAGATGGTTTAAACTTCGATTATGTAACCGCTCAAGGCGCTACGCCATTGCGCATAGAGCAGCAATTCGGCCGCTCCAAAATAACGTATGATGCTGCTGCAGTTTGCCCTACAGCTTCATCAACACACCCGGCTACACAACTTATAAGAGAGAAGATCTTTGAAGCATTTGGTTATTCATCTACAGGCAGTACTATCGGCGAAGCAATGCTAAGTGAAAAAAAAGAGGTGCTTAACCAGCGCGGTGAGATAGAAAAATATGGCGCCAGTACGACTATACATATTGAATACTGGAGCAAACAAATACTATCGTTTTCTACCTTCTCATGGCAGGATAACGGCGGAGCACATGGCAATTACACCGTAAAATATACCAACATTGATCTTGCCGCCAATAAGGAAGTGGGTCCTGTTTTTAACAACTGCGAACAGTTACCGGCAGTGCTGGATAAAAAACTACGCGAATACTTTAATGTTGAGAATGATAAAAAGATCTCCGATTTCCTGTTGGTTGATTCGCTTCCCATAAACGGTAATTGTTTAATTACAACAAAGGGCATCACCTATAGTTACGACCCTTATGAAATTGCCCCCTATTCGGCAGGCCAGGTAAAGCTGTATATTCCTTTTAAAGAACTGGATGGGTGTTTAAATGATGAGTTTAAGAAGCTTATTGGAATGACAGGTAAATAAAACGGTGCGCCGCCAGGCCCTTATTTCATAAAGGAAATTAATACCTGTAACAGGCCATCGCCCTTACCGCGTGTACCGGTTGCGGAATGAAAGGAAGGCAGTTCTCAGTTCCGGGGATCCTGGTTCATTATGCCGGGAATGTGCTTTCAATGGGCTATCCTTACCACAGGCAGCCGGTAGAAATACCTTCCTGGTCAGTTTACTTTATCCTTGTTGCTTCGTTGCCTTCTTCTACTCGGGCGGCTGCCCCTCTCCCTTACTGCCTTTCCCCTGCACCCGGGCCAGCATCACTTCAATTTCGCTCATGCGGCGCAACTGGTTTTCCAGCTTTTTGTTGTGTTCAGAGATCTGCTGCAGATCGCGGTTCAGTTCTTCGAGGAAGGTAATTTTTTTCTGTAACTGCTGCCGCTGGAAATTCGATTCGCGCAGCTTTTCTTCAGTATCGGCCAGCAGGCGCGACAGGCGCTGGTTCTCTTCCAGCAGGTCGAGGTGTTTTTGTTTGTATTCGTCGAATTCCCTTATAAGTTTGAAATGGTTCTGCTGCAATTCTTCAAACTCGAACTGGCGGCTGGGCGGGTTGGAAAGGCTTTCGACCTTCAACAATTTTTCGCGTATTGCATTGAACTCCTCATAAGCCTTTTGCATGCGCTCTTCCATCTCTTCCGAAAGCAGTTGTTGTTGCTCCAGTTCAACAATACGGGCATCCCTGCCTGCCAGTACGGAAAGCATTTCATTGAGGCGGGCATTCAGTTCTTCATTCGCCTTCAGCGTATCGATGTGTTTGAATTCGGTTTGTTTCAACAGCTCTATCTGGTCGAGCAACAGGGAGATCTGCTGGCTTTGTTGAGCCAGCCCTTCCTGTGTTCTTTGCAGGCGGATAAGATATTCTTCAGATTGTTCCTCCTGTGAAGCAAGGGAAACCGGCTTTTCAACATGCTGAGGCGGTTCATGGCGGCGCTTCAACTCCTTGTGCAACTCTTCCACCTCTATGGTAAGCAACTCTTCATTATCGCGCACTTCATCGAGCTCGCGGCGCAGTTGCATCTGCACTTTCTCCTGCAGCTCCATTTCTTCATAATATTTCAACCGCCATTCGTCGGCATCATTAAAAGCGGTGTCAGCAATGACAGGCAGTTCCCGTTCAGGTAATTTTATTGACATTGTTCTGCGGCTCACAAGAAAGAAGTGAATAAAGAAGCCCAGGGCTACACCGCCCAGCAGGAAAACAACAA
>CBIHPC010000069.1:0-24586 GCA_966211305.1 uncultured Niastella sp. | reverse complement strand
GGTTGGGAAAATCTTTACTTACCGCTTCTATCTTTTGTGCCAGCGTGGCGGTTTCGAATGAATCGATCTTCAGCACGCTCATGGCATCTGCCAGATCGCCCAACAACATCATGGCCGCGGTTTGCCGGGTGGCTGCTTTCTGATACACTTCTTTTGCCTCTGCTTCGGAGAGCCCGGCCTTTGGCGCCACCTCATTTACAAAACGTTTTTCCCCAACCGAAGTGATCTGGAAAGAAGAGGTCATTTTCACTTTTCGCAAACCAATGGTTTTACTATAATTCGGGATGAGCTTAAATACCCGCTGTACCGATTTCAATTCGTTACCTATTGAACCGGCATGGTCCGCGGCCAGTTTTTTATCTTTCAGAAAAAGATCGACATTCGTTTTCACCAGGTCGAAATCTTCGTGTTTATTCAGGAAACCGACGATCTCTTTCTGGTTTTCCAGTATGGTTTCGGTTGAGCGCTCGAGCTGGGCGGTAAAGGCAACGGTGGGAAATGCGTTCTCAAACCGGCGTACGATAGCCGAAGCATAGGTGCTTACCGCGGGATCGTTTTTCAGCCCGGGGTTGGCCTTACTGATCTCTTCCACCCAGCGGGCTTTATTGAAACGGGCCAGCTTGTTGATGTCCTTACTGGTCTTTATTTTATTTTCTTTGATAATACCTGGAACCGCCTTTTTCACGGTATCAAATAGCTTATTATAATCCCGGCCCTTTATATCGCCGTTGTTGCCATTGGCGGTAAAAAATGCCGGATCGGTTATTTTCTCAAAAAATACATTGATGCTGTTGATATTCTCTTTGAACAACTGGTTTACCTCTTCGATCTTTTTGGGATTGAGCATCCCGGTTACCAGCGCCGTCACTTTTTGCGGATGTTCTTTTTCGTAATATGCTTCCGCTTCCTGCCGGTACCGCGCCAGGATCCCGATATTGCGCGACAGGTTCTTTAGTGTTTCACTGCTGACGATCAGTTCGCTTACTGCCCGTTTTATATCCTCCTCTATCTTTGCTTTATCAAGCAGCGAGGCATCGAGCAACAGTAACTTATCATCCACATCGATGCCGATCGACAACCGGGCGCTCAGCCTGTTTGAAAAATCATTTGTGAGCAATGTGTCTTTGCGCAACAAGGCATAAAAGAACGGCGCCTCGGCTTCTGACAATTTCTGCAGGCGATGTGCTATCGCCAGGTACTCGATCCTTTCGGCGGGCACTTCCATTTCATTCGATAAAAAAGTGACGTCGCGGTGCGCTTTGTTTTCCTGCAGTTCTTCTACCGGCACTTTTTCCGCCAGGTACTGTACCTCTTTCAGCAGGCTGTCGTATTCTACCCTTTCCTTTGGCAGCGCCTGTGCAATGGTGATATTGATCTCTTCACGGTCGCGGGCATTGAAGCGCACTTCATCCATCGATGATCTATACAACTCGGCACCTGCAGTGGAAGTCAGCACTTTGATGGCCAGATCGGCGGTCTTTACATCGGGGCCATTGAGCTGGTCGAACATCCACGTCATTTCATAGCGGCCATCGGCGCCGGTAACGGTTTCGGCCAACTGTTGCCAGTTGCGCATATCCACATCGTGCAGCTGTACTTTAAGCCCGGCCAGCGGACGTTTATTAAGGTCGGTGACCGTGCCGCGCACTATATTGATCCTGTTTGCTGTAATTGCCATGTTATAAGATTTGCTGAGAAGAGTTTTTCTTTCAGTTGGTTATTGATAATGTTTTCTGAGTTAATGTTTTTACAAACCCGGCGCAATTGCGCGGAGTATTCTGATCATAGCTTTATCCTGTTGAACCTGTGCCGGCGTTTGAACCGGTGGGATCGATGGATCCACTTCTGACCATGCCGGCCGTTCAGGATATTCCATATTGAGCTCTTTACCCGCATCGTTGTTCCAATAGTCTTTATTACCCAACAGTGCCCACATCTGGCTTCCGGGTGGCGAAGCGCTATTGTCACCCTGCACCGATACGTCTTTTCCGGCGGCTTTGTCGTTATTGTATTTGTTTATGGCGTATTCAGATAGTAAGCTCGTTGTGCGGTCTGGCAGATCGTCCTTTTCCCAACCCAGTTTTGCCGGTTTGCCTTTTTTATCGGTATTCCACGGAAGATGGTTTTGCCATTCCTGTAATCTGCCGGCAAAATAGTGATCGGCATCGCGGAAAGTAAGGTCATGGGTATTATGCTTATCGCGGAACAGCATTATGAGTTTCAGCGCATACACCAACTGGTGTCTTTTGTTCATGTCCTTTCGTTTATCGGCCCTTCCTTCCGCAATATCGAGGGCCGTATTGATCACCGTATATACATCGCGCAGATGTTGTTCAGACATATCGGTCTGGCTCTTTTTCCGTTCTTCTTCCGAAAACTTAACATCGGTAGATAAATGCTCAACCAGGCTTTCGAAATATTTATAATCTACTTTTTTGAACAGGTCATCTTTATTCGACCAGTCGATCTGTTCAACGGTTGTTGTGCCCTGCCGCACCACTTCTGCTTTCTTTGAGCCTAATTTGAATTTGGCATAGTTGGCCTCCACCCGCGATTTGAACGCGCCGGTAGTGGAATTCACAAATTCATATCGCGCGTTATCGTCTTTTAACCCGCGCAGGTGTTGCAGCAACTGGTTGTCGTTCATCTGCATCACTTTTTTATCATTATCCGTTACCGGTTTGTTCTCAGTTCCATTCGGGTCCTTTAACATCAACGGATTGTTTGCTGCGTAAACAAAGACATTCGTGCCGCCTTTAATTCCAATGGGATCGCAACTCAACCATCGCCCGAGCCAGGGCAGGTAATACCGGGCGCTGTGGTATTCAAGCCCGGTTTCTTCATCGCGTTCCATTCCCGTGAATCTGTATCGTTTAGCCGCTGCCTTTATGTTGTTGTTATTGGCCTGGTACGCCGTGGTACCAAAGGGGTGGTATTCTTCATAACTGATAACTTCAGCATTTGCATCCAGCTCAAGAGCGGAAGACCCCACATGGTTATGCAACTGGTATTTTACCAGTCGCTTTCCGGTACCATCATCAATATCATTGCGGGTATCGATGGCAACAAAACGATGCCCCTCGTCCATCAGGCTCAGGGTCCTTCTTTCCAGGCCGGCATTGGCGCCGCTGTATTTTTTGTACAACTCATAACCTGAGATATAAATGCGTTCTTCTTTCTTCCCGGGAGTTCCCCCGGCCTGTGCCTGGTTCTCGGTAATTTTTCTTATGCGCTGTCCCTGCCCGTCGTACTGATACCAGGTAGTGACCGGAATATTATCCGCTGTACAGTGTTGCCTGATAGTTAGCAGCACCTCTTCTTTAAAATTCCAGGTTATTTGTTCAAGATGTGGCAATTGGGTCAGAAAGCCGTGTTGTGCATGATGTGGATAGGTGGTATAATCTTCCGGTGCGCCATTGTCGATATGGGTGCTTTGCAAACGGTTGCTGGCAGCTTCATAGGTATACGTGCGCGTGTAATTGCCGCCGTTGGCAATATGCTTCATCTCAAGGATGTTGCCTACGTTATCATATTTATACTTCTGGTGGTAGGTCCGCATGGCCAGCGGATCGCCGGGGTTCAGCGAATGCATAAAGGGTTTGTCGTTCCAGTTGTCGCAATCGCCATAATTCAGCACGGAGTTATTTTCTCTGCCGGTAGCTTCCACCAGCCGGTACACCGCATCGTACGTATATTCGGCAATACCGGTTATTTTATTATTGTCGAAAAAATTAACCGGGATGTTCTTATCTTCTATATGGGTGATGTTGCCCGTGGGGTCGAAGGTGTAATACCAGTTCTGCAAAGGATCATTGTTCATTCTTTTACTTTCGAGCCGCCTCAACCGGAACGTTTCCTTATCGTAATAAAAACGGGTGGTTACATCGTTGCCATAAACAATTCTGCTGCGTTGTCCTTTTTCGTTATAGTCTATGTTCTTTATATAGGTGATCGTTTCATCCGGACCGGTATGCTGTACGGTTTCCGCATTGAGCAGACCGGCCTCATTATACGAAGGCGTTAAAATACTGCCATCGGGCGCCACATGCCGGGTAATACGGCCAAGGGCATCAGTTTGAGTAGAAACAATAAATTCATCTGGTTCAAGATCGGTGAGTATGCTGGTGTTTGTCCAGTCAGCCACCTCTTTATACTTACTGAACAATTTTCTTTTGGTGAGCAACGGTTTGCCTTTGAAATCATAACCGGCTGACATTTCGATCAGTCCACCCGTATCATAATGCCGGAAGACCTGACCGCGCAGGTTTTTCAACTCCGCATCGGGTTGTCCTTCGCCATACACCCGCCGGTCGAAAATGTGATTGAGCGGCGTAGCGCCATCACCGCCTGTTATTATGCTTTGGAGGGGACGATGCAGGATGTCGTACTCAAACCGGAACTCATGATTACGTTCGTCCCAGGTACGCAGCGGATTGCCCATGATGTTGGTGAGCAGCCAGCGCCGGCCTGCATCCATGCTTTGCTGATACACTTTTTTTCCCAGCATATCATACCTGTATTGCATCACCGGATTATCGCGGTCGTCTGTAACGGTGCGCGGATTGCCTTCAATATCCAGTTCGATGCGGGTTCTATAGAATTCATCAGCCAGCGTGACCAGGTGTTTATTATGCGAAATAGAAAGTACCGGCCTGCCCTGCGGGTCAAGGTGCAGTTGCGCGGGTGTGCCGGCATGCAGCGCCGCTTTCACCGCCGCCTGTTGTTCTTTTACATCGGTAATAAAATCAGGGCGGGTATTATCAGTGCGCTTTTTGTACCATTCGCTTTCCGTTACCGTATCGTTCGCATCGAAGGTGCGTTGTTTCCAGTTGTTGAATTCTATCGTTGAAAAACTGCCATCGGGCATGTCGGTGCGCATCAGGCGCCCGGCCGCATCGTAATACATTACAGGCGTTACACCGGTCTCCACCAGTTCTTTATAGTCTTTATACTGATTGCTGATGGAAAAATAAGGCTCATACTGTTTTACGGCATTGCCTTTATTGTTGACGATTGTTTTGCCATTGCCAACCCAGCGCAACAGCGGTGTGGTATCGATCTCGTCAATGGCAATCGTGTCGCCGGGGAGTATGCGTACGCGTTTTGCAAGACCGGGCTCGGCCTGTGTTTTTTTCATTACCACGGCGCCGCTGCCGGAGGAGTATTCCAGACTGATTTGTAGCCTGGCCTGCGGGTTGAGGTTACCCGCTTCATCGCGGTGATGCGTTTCACGCACGATGGAGGCTGTCACCACCGGTTTGCCGGTATTTTTATATACATCGAGATCATACACAAAACGGGTAGTAGCGTTTTGCAATACCTGGGATGCCGTATTCATCAACGCCACTGAATCAGTAACACCCTGTGGGGTGACGGGCGTATTGAAAAAGTTTTGGACCAAAACGGTTTCGGCCGCTTCGGTTTGCTCCGGCAAACCGGTAAGGTCATCGGCCTGGCTGCCTTTTCCAAATACGGCCATTGCTTTTATCAGGCCCAGCTCATCGGTTATTGTTTCCGAAATATTGTTATTGGCATCCTGCATGCGCCTGGGCGACAGGGTGCGGAAGTTGAAGGCCAGTACGGTGCTTTTGTTGCCCAGCGCGTTTTCCGTTTCTTCGATCATCATATAATACGAACCATAGTACTTCACCTTTGTAATTGCACCAAAAGGTTCGGTGAAGGAAACGGGTACATAAAAGCGATCCTGTGCACTGGCTACCGTTTCCCCGCTTTCGAGATACTGCGTGGTGCCGGAGCGCACCCACCAGTTTGCATCGTCATTGTTCAGCTCATCTTTGCTATGGGTGAATTTCCCTTCGGTCATGAGGGCGGCATTCACTTTTGCCCCGAAAATGTCCTGTAACAATTCGGGTGTGTATGCCAGGTGGTAACTTTCAAAATTGAGGGCTTTTGATTCCAACCCGTACAACGGCAGCGGACCGCTGCAATCATTTTTATAATAGAGGTTTTTTACATGTTCGATCAACCGGCGTAATGCCCTGCCGGCCGCAGGCGCTTTATTTAATTCATGATAGAATGCGTGATCCGACTTCGAATTATCGAGGATATTCTCAAAATCATTTACGGCATAATAAGCGCCGGTTTTGGCAACGCCTTTCAACTGGAAGGTTTTTGTTTCGGCGGGCAGGCGCTGGCGGTTGCTGTTATCATCAAACGCATCGCCGGTGTAGTGGTTAAGCGTATAGGTAACCGCTATGGTGTTCTGTGCTGTCTGTGTTTCCAAAGGCAGCGTGGCATCGGCAACCAGTCGAGGGTATACAATTGAAGCAGATTCCAGCACATTGCCAAATTCATCGAGACTGATATTGAGCGTATGGGCCATACGCGGATCTTCCGTTTCTCTTTCATAACTATAGGTAATGGCTTCGCTTTCTTTTACTACAAAGACCGCATAGCGGTTCCTGCCCTTTGGCTGCAGTAATTCAATTACGCAGTTATGGGCAGCAACATTGAAGGGTGTGAATTGTTTTTTTATGGCATCGGGCGTATTGCCGTTCCTGATAGCATCGTAGGCAAACACTTCCGACCGCAGTGCCATGCTTTTACAGGCGCGCATCGCCTGCTGGTATTCATCAGCGCTTAAATGATCGATGTACGAAGTGGTAATGCCTTTACCCGCAATAATACGGGCATCATCCAGGGGCTTTTCATGATGCGTTACCGGGAACCCGCGGCGGTTCATATCATTATACCAGTAGTCGCGTTCAAAATGAGTGAGGATGGTTTCATTACGCAGAAAGGCGCCGGTATGAAACCAGTTCTTTGTGATAACCGGTTCCTGGTGCAGGGTTGCATCGGTAATATTGGTGCCCCCCGAGGCTTTCCAGTGTTCAAATGTTTCGGCATCGGTTTGTTCTACCATGCCAAAACCCCTGAACTCGCGTTCGGCATGATCGTAATAACCATGATGGTATTTGTAGGTTGAGCTGAAAGTATGACCGGTGATGGTATCTTTTGAAATGGACCTGGATACGCAATGCACGGGGAAATGCAGTTTTGTTATCCACGGGCTGCCGGCCAGTTTATCGTCGATATAAAATTTTGTAGAAGCGGTATATTCAAGCGCAACCTCTTTGCCGAGGTTGTTCCTGTAACCAATCATGATGTGCGGTTTTTTGCCGTTCATGAGGTCGATATATTTTAAAGAACTGTTGGCGTCTTTTGCCAAACCGCCCGACCATACGATGCAGGAAACACCATTGCCCAACAGATCGGTGACTGTTATTTTTGCAGCGGTATGAATTTCAGGAAAGGGATCTACTTCGAATGGCGTTGTGGCGAACCGGTTGCCGTTGAGGTTCATCCAGCAACTGAATTTATTTTTTCCGAGGTAGATAAGATCTGCCGTGCCGGAACCATCAATATCGGCCAGCCTGATGAAAGACGGGTTGAACGTATCGGGGTGATCGAAGCGCGGCGCATTATCCATGTTTACTTTTTTCCCAAACCTTCCATAACCGAGGTTGGGCCAGTAACATACCTCGCCGTTGCGAATACGGATGAGATCGGTTAGGCCGTCGCCCGACATATCGGCCAGAAAAATGCTTTGCGTTTCATCGGCAAACACCAGGTGCGCGCCGGCTTCCTCATCGGCCGGCTTTATAGTTTTTTTTGCCTGGGTAAACCCCTGCCGCCCCGCCGATTCGTACCAGGTGAATGCATTGTCATCACTTACCACCAACTCCGGTTTTCCATCCCCGTTCAGATCGATCATGCGGGTATATGGATCGGTAAAGTTGATGTTGGGCAATTCCCTGAAATTCCGGAAGCGCAGCCATTCGTTGTCATCATTCAATTCAAAAAAGCCCGTTGGAACGGAGTTATAATTTACCAGCTGTTTACCGCCATCGGCATCGAGATCGGCCAGTTGTAACTGACCACCCAGTCCCTGGAAGGAAGGTTTGGGCGACACCAGTTTTGCGTTCTCAAAAAGCAACTGATCTTCACCGCTCACCTCGTTCTTTCTTACGCCGAGATTGTGTTTGTAATACCAGCCGTTGGCCTGTTCAGATAAGATACCACTCAATCCTTCATTGAACAGATCGGTGAACTGGTAAGGCGGGTGTTCGATACCGGCCGGGGCGTTGACCAGCGCGGCGGTTGAAACGGTTTTTATGTCACTGTTCCATTCGTGTGGCTGGTATTCAAATTCAAAAGCAGGTAAGCTTTTAGCGCTGTAGGTACCATCGGGTTTCTTTATATACCCCATACTGGTTACCGATGTCAAAAAAGTAAAACCCTGTTCTGCCGGCATATTGTATTCAAAGTTCAGTGAACGCACCAGTCCGTCATATTCATTGGCGCCGGTGAAATGGTGAAAGAGCAATACGCGTTTGCAAAGCCGCGTGGTGCGGAGCTCGAAACCGGGTTTATATTCGGAAAATGCATCGTTGCGGTAATCCCATTCATTCAGCGTATCGGGCGCATCGGTATTTTGTAAGGTGCCATAATCGAAAACGGTTGCAAACAGATAATCATCAACTTCGGGAAATGCATCGCCGAATTGTTTGTACGGCGTTTTGTTACCGTACAGTATTTTTTGAAGATAGAGATTGGTGTATGTAATGGCGCCGCCGGCGAGGCGGTTCTTATTATGTATCAATGACAGGTCGAGCCCCGTTTCATCTTCTTTCCTGTATATGTATTTACAACAGTTGCCTTTGTCGTCAAAAACACACTCAGGCAGCCACTCGTAAATCCTTTGGGTATTGTTGGGGTCACACAATCTTGCATCGGCCGACCAGCCCAATAAGGTGGTTACATTTTCTTTGCTTATTACGCGCCATTTTATTTCGCTGCCGTTGTTGGCCGTCCACCGTTCTATGCGGGCAAAGGCGCCTTCGATCCGGGGTTTGTAAAACCGGATGGTATACTGGTTGTCGGGTGAATTGCGTTCTTTGATCACATACTCATCCCCTGCCGTCTTAAAGGTTCCATCATCATTACGGTCGAACTCAGGCACCAGGTCTTCCATTTCAGCCATCAGAAATACATCCGATTCTTCCGCATCGAAGTACTGCGGCAACTGTTTATCGGTTTTGCGTTTTATGGATGACAAGTTATAATTCCAACCCAGACCGAAGATGCCGTTACCGGCGCCGGAACTATAATTAAGCGATAAGGAAGGGGTAACGCCTCTTGCCTGTGCAACGGGTAAGGGAATGGAGAAAGCGGCCGTACCATTGGCAGCGTTCACCGAAAACTTTTCATCGATGCCCTTTAACGCGCCGCCGCCTTTGGGTAAAGAAACGGAAGGAATTTCGATGGCATTCGATTTGGTTTTACCAGCCTCCATATTAAGAAAGGAATGAGCAGGCTGTTCAGCGCTTTTTGAATTAGGCTGACTGTCAGGATTTTTTTCGGCTTGCATTGTATCTCTTTAAATAGATAATTCAATAGTTTGTACGGGCACGACAGCGCTTCAAAGAGAATAGATTAAATGAGTAAACTCCGGAATAAAAAAGCTAACGGGAGGGGTTGTAAATTATGTTCTACCCGGTATGTACAATTGTTTTTATCATTTATAATCAGGTAGAACAGAATAAAATAGTGAACCAAAATTAGTTGTTGGCGGCAAGTAAACAAATACCACTTTATGGGGATTTAATAGCGGCGTTAGTGCGTATCAACAACGCACTATTTTTTGCAAACCCGGTTTGCACAATACCGCACATCCCCCGATCGCGGGCGGTTAATACAAACTTCAGGATGGTTGGCGGGAGCGCAAAAACTGATGGTCGTCATGGCAATTGATTTTCTTTTGTTGTGCCAAAAAAAGCCTTAATTTCAACTGTATCAACGTGTCCTATGCCAACCCGCCTTGTTCCAGGCGCTTTTTCATCCTCTGATTTACTATCGTTATCTGTGTTGTAGATACCAATTTACCGGCATTTCATTAATCAATTATACTAAAACGTTCATTCAATGGAACCAGAAACCATCCAAAACGGCATGCTTGAGTATTTAACGGAGCTTGAGCCCGGACAACCAATCGAACCCTTTGAGGCAGTAAGAACACGGACGGCTGGCCGCCAATAAAAAAACGCCTATTGAAAATTGAAATCTGATCCGAATGTTTAATAAATGATATCAACTCCCTTTCAATATGACCTCACCCGTAACGGTGGTGGAGCAGCACCTTCGCGGAAATATTATTTACTGGTAATTGCAATCGATAATTACGGCAATGAGTTTGACCGGCTGGCCAATCCGGTAACTGATGCCAACCGCATCGCAAAACTATTGGTTGAAGAATATAACTTCAATAAAACCGCCTACACCGACCTCCGGACAATAAACCCACTGTCCTATAACCATCATAAAGAAGAAATTCACGTTTACACCGACTCGCAGGATTACCTTACCAACTGTTTGTATAACGAGGCTGCCACAACCGGGGCCATCATTACTGCAGTTGAGCAGATCTATAAAAAAATAGGACCTGACGACGCCCTGCTGATCTATTTTGCCGGCCACGGTGTAAGGGGAAGTAATGATAAATATTATCTGCTTTGTGCAAACAGCAAGCGCAATGACAGAACTACCTGGTTGAACATTAATGAGATCTACAGCCAGTTCGATGATTATGTAAACAGGCCGAGGTGCCGCGATTTTTTGCTGGTGCTGGATGCATGTTATTCGGGTTTGTCAACCCTTGGAACTTCAAGGAGTGTCAGTGGCAATTTTTCGCGTTTTTTATTGACCTCCACTTCAGAAGAGCAGGTAGCAGATGATGGGGTCAGCGGCAGGGGCAGCGGTTTTGCCAATGCGTTTCTTTATTATCTGGAACAGAATACGAACCCTTATTTAGAGTTTGACGCAGGCACAATAAAGTCGCGGTTTGAATCATCGATGAACAAGGGCGACGAAACTCAAAAGATCATGTACAGGCATATCCCGGGCGATTTCGGCCAGCGGGCTTTTATTTTTGAAAGAAAAGAAAAAGATAAACCGAAGATCGAAGACCTGAAGGAATCTTTTATAGAGCACCTCGATTTCGAAGATTACCGGTCGATCATGAAAAGGGAATACAAAAACGCCCTGAACAGTTTAAATATCATCATCACCCAGGGTTATTCACTGAACGTTCAAAAAGTAGGCTGGAAAGTGATTTTCCGCTGGTTATCGACTGGTAACAGGGGGTTGAATTTCGAACGGCCTGAACTTGGCTTAATGCTCGACCCCATAAAGATAGAAACAACGGAAGGCGATATCTGGAAAACATTGTACAACCAGATCAAACGCGATACCGACGGTCCGCCCATCGATAAATCAATTATCCACGACTGGTATTTCGAAAAATTAATGAGCGCCGATGAACGGTATGCCGGCAAACGGCATGTGATCCTCCGGATCTATTTTACCGTGGGCGGAAAAGAAAAGTTCGACCGCATTCAGGAATTCTGCGAAGAGTTCAGCGCGCTCTTCCTTCAAAAGGTGAAACAGTTAAGCGAAGAAGAAAAAAAAGCGCTCGGAAAAATGTTCATCTTCTTTTCAGACGAAAGAGATAACAGCGAAGCCTATTTGCGCGACCGCTTTACCAGGGTCACCAATAAAGATAAGTTCAACCTTATTGCCACACCGATCGTTGACCCCATCACCACCAACCATATCAGCGACTGGGTTGACCAGGTTACACGGTTGAATCAAACAAAACTCATCCAGGCGTTGAAAGATCCCAGGGTGGTAAAGACAATGGTAGAAAGACCCGAATGCGAGGACTTCGACTGCCACTACGAGGATTTTATCAGGTATGTATGTGCGCATTGCAGGTATTCAGAAACTGAAAGAACACTGCTTAACCAATATTTATTTGATTTTACAAAATCGATCATCTAATGACTATCATTCCAAAGCCATATCCACAGCCCAACCCCAACGTGCCGGGTTCTACATCAAGATTCTGCAGCGGGTTTATTTCCATTACCGATGAAAAGGGCAACGAAGTTCAGAAAGAGCTGTTGAGTACGGTAGAGCCCGAACTGCCCGAGTCGGAATTTAAGTATGATGCGGGTACACGGTCGGGAAAATTTGTTAAGAGTGGCCGCACCAGGAAAGGCAGGCCTGTACCACCGTATATCCCTTCCGAAGATATAAAAGAACTGGTGCGGCTTGCCCAGATACTGCAACGGCCCGTTCTCATCAAAGGAGAACCGGGAAGCGGGAAAACGCAGCTGGCGCGATCAGTGGCTTATGAATGGTATGGGAATGATTATAAAGATCATTTTTTTGAATGGCAGGTAAAGTCCACCTCCAAAGCGGTTGACGGGTTGTATTCGTTCGACCATGTGGGGCGGCTGCGCGATTCGCAGTTAGGTAATGTAAAAGAAAAAAGCAGCTACCGCACTTTTGGGCCCATGGGGCTTGCCTTTCTTACTTCAACACAGGAAGCGCCATCAATTTTACTGATCGATGAAATAGATAAAGCCGATATAGATTTCCCAAACGATCTGTTGCTTGAGCTGGACGAACGAAGATTCACCATTCCCGATTCGGAAACCGGTGAGGTCATCGAAACGCGTTATCCGCCGTTGATCTTTATAACCAGCAACGATGAACGCGAATTACCGGAAGCATTTTTGCGGCGTTGCCTTTTTATGTATATCAAATTCCCCGATGATAAACAGTTAAAGGAGATCATCAACGCACATCTGCCGGGTTTGCTCACCACACAAAGAGCGGTTGTTAAATCAACGGATGCGCTAAAACCCGACGAAACATTTGTCGATAAACTGATAGAACGGTTCACCCGGCTGAAAAGGGATATCGACACCAATCCGGCAGATAACAAACGCATCTCCACCAGCGAACTGCTCGACTGGCTGCGGGGTTTCCTTTATGACCTCGAGCATCCCGGCAACACAAGATCAAAAGAATTACAGGCCTGGGTGAATGGATTCAAAGCAAATAAAGACCAGGGGCTCGACGAAGCGTTTGTAAAAGAAGGGCTGGAAAAACTGCCTTTTTATTACCAGGCGCTGTTAAAAACATATGCATCGGTTACCCAGCGTGAAGAATCATTAAAGACTTCGATATAAAGTAACACCTATGGAGTTCGAACGGCTTCCGTTATGGCATTTTTTTCATGATATCGAAAAGTTCCTCAGTTATGAGCGCTGGATCGATAAATACCGCCTGTTCATGCAGGCCCTGCTTGATAGCTCCACTGCATCGGCGCATAAGGATTATCAACCGGTGATCATCTATGATGAGGAATGGACACACCTGAAAAAATTTATAAAGTACCTGTACCTGCAGGACCTCCGCGATGAACAGCGGTTTGATGAACTGCTCGATTCGGCCATTATCAGGGAAAAAGAATTGCTGCGATCTTACTTCCAGGTAAAGCAACCGTTAGCCGACAGACCGGAAAGTAACAGGGAAGACAGCAATAAGGTGAAAAAAGAAACAGGTGCCGAAGAAACAAAAAGGCCGGAAAACAATAATGACAACGATGATCTTTCCGGCAGTGAAAAACTAATGGAGGAACCGCCGGAATCAACTTCGGGCGGAACGAAATATTATCAGCCGCCGGCGGCGCCGGCGCAATTAACGGAACCTTATTCATTAGTAAGCTCGAACTATTTGCATACCGATGAATATTTTCCGGTAACGCGCAGGCAGATGATCAAAGGATGGCAGTTTTTGCGGCTTAAGGAAAAAAGCAACCGGCCTGAAAATATCGACATAGAGGCCACCATAGAGCAGATTGCCAGGGATGGCGGCCTTTTACTGGAAGCAAAATATTTACAGGGTTTTCAGAACCGGTTAGATACGCTGATCATTTTTGCCGACTACCGCGGTTCGATGACGCCCTTTCATGAGCTCACGAACCGGTTGATACAAACCGCGCGTTCAGAAGGCGGGCATCCGCGCGCGCCGGTGTTTTATTTTCAAAACTATCCTATCGGGTATGTTTATCGCCAGCCCAACCTTACAAAACAGGTAAAGTTGAAAGAGGCGCTGGTGACGGCCAACCGCAATTTTACCATGGCTATTGTGATCAGCGATGCGGGGGCGGCCCGCGGTAATAGCGACACGAAGCGGGTGGATACAAGGGTAGCCATCACCAATGATTTCCTCGAAGACCTTAGTACGTATTGCGCGCATACCATCTGGTTGAACCCGATGCCTGCCCACCGGTGGAATAACACGGCGGCCATGCAGATCAAAGATAAGGTGATGCTGATGGCCCCCATCCTCGATCACGATACATACCATTTCCAGGATACCATGAGAACGATCTTAAAGCACACACATAAATTTCAAAAAAACGATTCGTGAATCCTTTTCCATTTCCATTCCCGGCTGCAGCCCTTTCGGAAGTGAACGGGTCAAAACTACACTGGTTCTATAAACGCTTTGTAGAAAATTTTTACAATGAGTACCGGCTTGGGCATTTCCTGCTGGCAGCTTATGCCGCGGTGCCGGCCTTTATTACCCCCGACCTGTTGTATAAACTGTGGCAGAATTTCAACCGGTACAAATGGAATGGCGCACCGGTATCTATACACCGGGTGGCGGTCAGTGACCTGCTGCTTTCCCCTTTATGCAGGGAGGTAGGGTATGAATTGTATGAAATGGATCATGATATCAGGATGGCTTTTTTGGAATGGCTGAAAAAAGAAGGCACAACGGAATTATGGAAAAAAAGACAGGTGCGCGATCTTAACGAGATCGCAAAGTTTGTAGAAGACTATCACCTGTTGCCAAACCCCGCCGGTAAACGCTGGGGCGCTGAGTATATAGAAACGCAGACGATGGAGGCGGTATCGTATTACAATCCTGTAGCGGTTACAGACAGGTTGTTCAATAAGCTGCGCACGGCTTCCACGCCGCCGTTCAGGGAAACGGAGCTGCTGCATACCATCGATCTGTTCATCAAAACCAGGAACAGGCTGACGCGGCTCGATAGTGCGCTGCACTTAACCGATAGTGAACAGAAACAGCTGGACTGGATGCATGCCTGGAAAGCATTGATAGAGCAGAACAATAAGGGATTTATTGAAAGGTTGAATGCGCGGCAGGACCTGTATGAATTGTTCAATGATACCAAAACCGGGATAGAGATAGAGATCTCGAAAGGCATGATAACGCAGTTGAATGCCTTTAACGATAGGAAACTGAGAGCGCTGGTGGTGGGGGTGAATGCAGGGTCAGATGGCAGAAATAACGATGAATATTTAAACAGCGCTTTGCTGTTTGCCAACCTGTTGCGGGAGTTGACGCCATCAACCGCGCTGGATTTGACCATTCTTACCGGAGAGAATGCAACGCATAATGCGATCCTGGAAAACTGGCAAATGATGGTTACAACAACCAGGCCCAATGACGACCTGTTGTTTTATATGGCTTCCGATGCCATACGGGCCGATGATCACTGTCATGTAGCCTGTTACGATTCGGATATGGAGGGGGGGCAATATGACTGGCTGCATGACAGCGAAATAAGAAATGCCGCTAATGCCGCCAATGGCAGTTCGGTGACCGTGTTTGCGCAGGTTGACCATTCAGCTACTCCCTATTGGATTGATAATTCAAAACCGGGCAATATTCTTTTTGCTGCGTGTGACTTTGAACAGGAGGCGATTTATTTACCTTATCAGGTAGACGATAGACAATATTGCGCATTTACATTTGCGCTTGTACTTTCATTACAAAAAAATAAAACCTGGTTTTCAAACAGGTCGGTATTTATAAACGCGTTTCGTCAATACGAACTTTGTTTTATTCGTGAAAGAGAAGATTTCTGGATTAAAAAAACACCGCGTTTACTGTGCAATTCCGAAACTTATAACCGTTTTTTCTTACACGGCAAACACCTCACCGCCGAATTACAGGACCTTTTACGATTCACCGGGTACCTCGATGAACGATCGACCGGAAGCTGGAATAAAAAAACAGCGATGGCCCTGGCTGAATTTATTAAAGCCCGCGGGCTTTCAAAGGAATTGACCAAACAGGAGTATATCGATGATTTACGGAAATATAAAGAAGAAATATTTTTGAATGACCTGCCTGTCTTCCTGCTGATCTTTTCTGACCCAACCCATGAATTGATAAACCTGCAGCGCGAAAGGGAAGCCATCATAAATCATCTCGAAGGCAGTGGTTTAATGATGCAATTGGAAATACTGATTGATTGCGACCGGCAAACATTGATACATACGTTTAAAAATAAAGAGTATCGCAACAGGATCCGGCTTGTTTATTATGCCGGCAGCGATTCAAATGGCAATTTCCATTTACAAGACGGTGATTTTACTTTACCTGAATTTGCAGAATTGTTCGATTACCAGGAAAATATAAAACTGTATATTGCCAATACCTGCAGGTCGCATGTTTTTGCTGAATATACCACCCAGCTGGGCGTTGCCCTTTCTATCGGCATCGAGGGAGAAGTAGATGATCATAATGCCGCAGAGTTTGCAATAAAGATGTTTAGCCTTATCAGTGAGGGGCATGATCTTATGAAAGAGACAGATGCATTTAAACAGATTTTGACAACCTATAATTATTCAACCAATACCTACAAACTGTTCACTGCGCCTTGGGTAAATGAAGAGACAACGATAGGCTGGCAACGGAATGTTGCCAATGTAAATCAGCCTACAACCGAATCACCGGAGATCTATGCGTTGATTGTGGGGGTTGATATATATGAGGATCGAAACATACCTAATTTGTTTAAGACAGATCGTGAAGCAAGGAGCTTATATGAATGGTTTATTATTAATATTAAAAATGGAAATCCTGACCATATTTACATTTTGGATTCGACAAATATCAAACAAATATCTCAGGAGACAATTGATAACGCTTTAATAAGATTGGCATCCGGTGTTGACGTAAAGAGTACCAGGCAAAGGTTGCTGTTAGTATACTTTGCAGGATACGGTTATTACAGTTTTGAAAGCAGTCCTGTATTATTGCTTTCTGATTGGACACCACGACGTCCGAATCTTTGCATAGATCTCAACAGTTATATGACGGCACTGGCGGATAGTGCGTATTTTCATGGCCTTTGTTTCTTTTATGATCTGAAAAATATAAACAATGTTCAAGCGCAAACGTCATTACCATTCTTCAAACTTCCTTTGGAACCGGTTGGCCATACCTCTTCTATGATTATAGGACATATTGCCGAGGACCAGGAAGGTACTTATTTAGAGTCAACGCAGCAAGCGGAAATAACCAGAGGCGCATTCACAAAAGAACTAATAAAAGGATTAAACGGCGGCGCTGCCAATGATGATGGGAATATCACATTCAATACTATCCGAAACTATTTGAACAGAATGTTTCTTCAAATACACCCACAACTCCGCCCACTCCGATCATCCGTTAGCGGTGATGAACATTTTATCATAGCTACCAGAAAACAACAACCGCTTCAACAAGTTGAGATCAGGTTTGCCAACAATCATGTAGGAAAAACTGTAAGAATATTTGAATATACACTAAACCTGGTATTCAGCACCACACTGAATAGTGCTTTATTATCATTAGAACTAAAGCCCGGGGTTTACGCGTTGGAAATACTAGATACACAACGCACAAGAACTTTTGAAGTCAACATCCAGGAGGGAACCCAGCTCATTGATCTAAGCTGGCAATTCCTTAACAAATGGATCTGGGTGGCAGGAACCGGTTTTGATCTTACCGAAGAAGAAGTGCGTACAGCCAAAGCTGTTGGACAATTTATTGCCGAACAGGGTTATGGCCTTATAACCGGTGGCTGGCCTGGAGTTGATTACCTGGTTGCAGAAGCATATTATAATACGCTGGAATCAATAATCGATGTTGAGAATAAAAATTTTTTAATTCAATTCGTTGAAACCGGCCATGAAGCGGATTTCAAAAAAGGAATGATACAAACAGTTTCGCCGGAAGTTTCGAAAGATATTAGCAGGGAAAAAGCGTTCGTGGTAATTTCAATAGGCGGCAAAGGGGGAACGTTCGAGATCTTTGAATATGCCCGCGAATATAACCTTCCTTTCATCCCCCTGTTTCATACCGGGGGCGATTCAGCTAAGGCATATAATATCTTAACCAATGACCCCGATCCTTATGTAGATATTGATTTATCACCCCTCCGCATTGTGCAGCCGGGCAATGATGCTTACAACTATCTTAAGCCGCTTCAAAATATCCTTGAGCAGCTTAATGATTCAACTAAAGATAAAAATCAACCGGATCTTCCTGCTTAAATTGCGGTTCCTCTTGATTACACGCCCCAATCATCAGCGGTTAATTCAAACTTCAATTCGCCATTGGGCATTTTATCCGTTTCTTTAAAACCAAAACTGCGGTAGAAGTTGGCAGCGCGGGTATCGGGTGCTGTGCTTAACCAGATAGTTTCGTGGGTTTCGTTATAATACCAGTCGAGCAGGGCGATCAATAATTCCCGGCCTATTCCCTGCCCTTCATATTCGGGTAATATGAACAATGCCCACACATTATGTTTAACCAGGTCGGCAATGGCAAAACCTACCAGTTTACCGTCAACTTCACACACCCAGCCTTTGCCGCGCTGGGATAAATAATCAACATAATCCTGCTCGGTTACCAATTGAGGATTCGATAACGCATTTTCTTTTACGGCCATTCGTACGGCCGACATCTGAGGTATATCGGTTATAAGGGCTTCTCTGAATTGCATGGTATTTGATTTTTCTACGCCGTCGTTTGCCGGGAAACTTATCCATAAAAATTTCATTCCCGGTAATGCGGCCATTTTTACCGGCCAACATTAATGGCGCATCGTGAATATACATCCCATAACTGAACCAAAATAGGGGATCAACAAAAAGCCTTAAATATTACAGGCCAATTGGGACGGTTCTGCTTAATAATTGCAAATATAACCCATTGAGGACTAACGAACCGGGAATCGGGCACTACTTATCATTAAACATTCATTAGATTTTCGGGAAGTACGATATCACCTCCGTCGTCTTTTACCGGTAGCGCTGATCTTAAGAAAAAAGATTATGCCAGATAATGTGGCCGTTATTCCATTGGCCAACATCAACGGTGTATCGCGAATATACATTCCATAAATGAACCACAGAATGGTTCCAGCAAAAAGCATTGTAAAGGTAACCATCGACAGGTCGCGGGTTTGCCTGGTTTTTATAGTTTTATACGCCTGCGGAATATAGGCGCCCGTGGTTAAAATAGCGGCGATCATGCCAATGGTGGAGATTGTCATAGGGCAAAACTACGGAATCATTGTAAGCGCGGAAGGTCGAAATACATTATTCTTCCAAAACAAAACCCTCCCGGCAAACCGGGAGGGCTGATTGAAATCGAACTATGATTGTAACCGGCGATTAAAAAGCTGGGTCTGTTGGCGTGTTGGTATTATTATTCCGTTCCTGGTTGGGATATGGTAAATAACTGCGTTTACGCTCGCTTACGGGACGATTGAAACGGCGGCTGTCCATTAACCGTAAACCCGACATAAACATTTCGATAGCCCGGTGCCTGTAGATCTGTTCAAGCAGTTCTGATTGCGTAAGCGGTCCTGAAGGCGGCAGACCGGCGCCAACGCCAAACGGATCGTCGCCCGGCTGTTTGGTGATCACCTTATTCAACTCGATCAATCCATTTACCAGGTCGGGGGGCGTCATACGCGCATACGCTTCGGCTTTTATAAGCGTAATTTCCCCCGGCAGGTATAACGGCCAGCCGATGGTCGATGTGGCGCCAAAACCGCCGATGCGGTAACGGGGGTTGGAACCGATAGCTATATAGAACGGTACCCGTTTGTCGGCGAGGTCAGGCTCAAGCGCCGGCGGCAGGCCCATAGTGGAATCGAGCGGCTGAAAAACATTATTGGTAGATGTAGCCGTTTCGAAAATGGGGTTAAGCGACTGCAGGTCGAAATTAAGGGTGGAACTTTTGCTGAGATCTACCGCATTGGCCGCAGCTAACGCCTGTGCATAGTTGCCGGTATAGAGCGATAAACGCGCTCTCAACGCATGCAGCGTATTCACGATATCGATACCCGTGGGAATGTTGGTCAGGAATGCGGCGCTGATGGCATTGGCGCTTACGGTTGCCAGCGCATTATTCACCACATCCAATGCTTTATTCAATGCCTGTGTATTGGTAATGAAACCTACGTTTGTACCGGTGGTATCGGGTACCTGTTCCCAGAACATAGCCAGGTTGGTGAGCGCCAGTGCTTTGAAAATGCTGGCATAGGCTATCAACCCGCTGGCATAACTCTTATCGGCCAGTTCCGGCGCATACTTCAACACGTTATTGGCTTCGTAAATTACCTTATTGCTGTTTGTCCAGAAAGATAAAACGATGCTGTTGTTCGTGGGATTAACCTGGTCGCCGCCCTGAAAAAGCTGGTATTCGGCTGTATTACCCTGGTTGAGAATGGTCAATTGTTTTGTGAGAAAGCCGTCTGTTGTTACCAGGTTGTATAACGAGCTGGCACGGCCCAGCGCATATGTCCGTTGTACACCAACCGCTACCCCGGTTAAACCGGCAGGCGATTGGAGCACCCTGTCCTGGGTTGCGCGGGAAGGATCGGTATAATCTTTTTTGCAGCCTGTGGCCGTCAATAACACCCCGGCCGTAACAAAACAGGTAATATATTTAATTGTACTTAGCTTCATAAAATCAAATTTGCGTATTAGAATTTTGCGGCCACATTAAAACTGAAAGTGCGGGGAATGGGAACTGCACCAAAATCGATTGCCCGTAAAATAGTGCTTTGTCCACCGGCGTTCACCTCGGGATCATATCCCTTATAGTTATCCCAGGAAATGAGGTTACGGCCACTGGCGCTGATGGTGAGGTCATTGAAGAACTTCACTTTTCCCAAGCGGTAGCTGAGACTGATCTCACGGAGTTTTACAAACGAACCGTCATCCACCCGCCATTCTTCTATCTGGTACACGCTGTTGACATAACCGCGCGGCAACAAACCAAGGTGCTCCTGTTCGGCCACTGTACCATTACCCACGCCCTGCCTTGTTCTGAAATCGGCATTCCATACGTCAACCCCCTGTACGGCATCGAACTGTACCCGTAAGCCCAGTTTTTTATAACTCACTTCGTTCACTAACGAAGCCGTATAATCGGGATTGGGATCGCCGATCACCTTCAACAGGTTGGCGCCCGATGGCAAACCATTCGGATCGCGCTGCGGGGTGTACTTATTGAAACCGTTCTGTACGCCTTTTTCGCTCAACGGGAAACCCGAGGCGTTCTTTATATCATTGCCATTGTTGTCTTTTGCAAAGAAGGTTCCGTAAAAAACACCTACGGGGTAATCTTCGGCCAGCCAGATGGGGGCCCCGGCATTGGTACTTAACGATACGGCCTGCCCTATTCTCACGGCCTTATTACGGTTCCGGTTGAAGATACCCGTAACATCCCAGCTCCAGTCTTTATCGCGGTAAGGCGTTCCCGACAATACCACTTCGAACCCTTTATTCTCGAGTGCGCCATAATTATCGAGTAAACTGGAGAAGCCTGCGGTTGGCGCAATATCGCGGCGGATCAACAACCGGTTCACTTTTTTGATATAATAGTTGAACTGCAGGTTAAGCCGGTTGGTGAAGAAGGAAAGGTCGGTACCAAACTCCAGTTCTTTTTGTCTTTCGGGCCCTACCGCCGTGTTTGACAAGCCCGAGCTCGAGAACAGGGCGGTTCTGCCGAGGTAAGAAAGGGAGCTGTATGCATTGAACCGGTCATAAGCACCGATACCGGTCATGTTTCCCGATTCGCCATAGGCCATGCGTACCTTGGCAACGTTCCACCATTTAGAGAGGGGAAGGCCGGCCCACCAGTCGGTTTCAGATAAAAGGTAGCTGCCGCTTCCTTTTACATACACCTGGTTGCGCTCATCGTCGCCGAACACCGAAGACCCATCGAGCCGAACGGCCCCGGTAATGAACAACTGGTTGCGGTATTTGAAATTTTGTTGTACATACCCGCCCGAAACCGATAGTTCGCTGCGGCTGTCGGCCCCGGGAATGATCGTACTGGCGCCATTTACGGTTTCTACAAACGGCGCCAATCCACGGCCCTGGTTCAGGCTGTACCCGTTCTTTTCATATTGCACCGCATAACCCACCTGGGTTGTTGAAGCCCACTGATCGCTGATATTTGTCTGGTAGGTACCGTTCAGCTCGTGGTTGATCTGGAAGAAATTATTTACAGCGGCGCTGGCGTAACCGTTCAGCGAGGGATCTAAAGCAGCGCCACCACCCCAGAATGCCGGGCTCGCAGCATAAGCAAATGGCGGCATAAACGTGGTGCCGCGCTGGGCGTAATTGTCGATCCCCACATTGTAATCGAACGTGAGCCCCCTTGCAGGTTTGAGTTTAAGTGATGCGCTGGCAATAAGGCGGTTTGTTTCCTGGCGTTGTTTGAAGTCTTCAATTACCGATACGGGGTTTACCCTTAACCGTTCGCCCACTGCCTTCAGGTTTCCGAGGGCATCGCGTTCCCAGATGTTATGGAAATTACCTATGATGGTTACCGAGTTCATGGGCGAGAAAAAGGAATTACCATCGGGTTTTTCATTGGCAGCGCTGTTTACGTAATTCAACCCAACGCTGAAATTGGCCCATTTGGCCAGTTCCTGGTCGAGGTTTACCCGGAAACTGAACCGTTTAAAATCGGTATTCTCGATGATGCCCTGGTTATAGAAATAAGAAGCCGAAGTGTAGTATTTCGTTTTATCTTTTCCACCGCTTACCGATACGTTATTATCGGTTCCCAAACCGGTGCGGAAAATATAATCCTGGTAATCGTACCGCGTTACCGGTGTGGTATTGGTTGGCAGTACGCCGCCGATAGCAGAGATAATGTCCTGCGTAAACACGTCGGGTGAACCGCCGAATTTAACCGGGGCCTGGTTTACATCGAGTTTCTTCCGCAACTGGTTTACCATTATCCCGGTTGAGAAATTGATAACGGGCGCACCGGTGCTTCCGCGTTTGGTGAAGATCTGTATTACGCCGGTATTGGCCCTCGAACCATAAATGGCAGAAGCGGCGGCGCCGTTCAGCACTTCGATCCGTTCTATATCGGCGGGGTTGATGTCTACCATCCGGTTCTGGCCAACGGTTCCCACAAAATTCCCGCCGTCGTACCCGCTCTGCGTATTGGTAACCCTGTTAGTTGCATTATTGATGATAACGCCATCTACTATATATAGCGGCTCCGATGAACTGTTGATGGAACTGATACCGCGCAACCGCACAGAAATACCACCTGCGGGGTCACCCGAGTTTTGAACGATCTGTGCACCGGCTGTTTTTCCCTGCAGAGCGGCCAGCACGTTACCTGTAGCGCCTTTGTTGAGCTGGTCGGCCTTTACGGTGCTGATGTAACTTCCCAGTTGTTTTCGCGTGGTTCCCTGCGAAGTACCGGTTACCACCACTTCATCGAGCCCCAGCGCGTCTTCTGCCAGTGAAACGCTTACGGTATATTTATCGGCACTGCCTATTTGCAAATTCTGGCTGGTGCTTTTAAAACCCACACCTGAGAACTCAAGGGTATAAGTGCCGGGCTTTATAGGAGCTGTGATGTTGTAGTTGCCTGATGCATCAGTGGCCGACCCATAGTTGGTATTCTTAATGGTAACGGAAATACCCGGCAATGGCGCGTTACCTGCATTCGTGATCTTACCACTAATTTGAACCTGTGCCAATGTCAGGCTCACTAATAGCTGACTGAACAGTAATAAGCCTACTGCTTTTACCGGCCTGCTATTCGATGATAAAAGTTTCGTCATAATCCTTTTGTTTCGAATTAATAATTAATTACCATGAATTGGTTTGAAGGACAGGTTTATGTATGGAACATTTTTCGGGTAGCTGTTGTAGTAGGGAACGGAACAGAAAAAGGGATCAACGTTTAGTTGACTGCATAAAATGATGTGCGGAGGCTGGATTAACCGGTAAGTTTATATTTCCGTTGGAAATAACAGGATGGTTGAAATAACCTGAACGATGATCAAATCCTTTCGAATGAATGGCTCGTCTGTTGTTGTAAAGCATGGCGCAAACAGTTAGTTAACACCAAATTCAGCATAAAAGCGCAAATTACCAAAACAAATAGCAGCATGCTGCGGCTTTATGCAGGATTAAAATTATAGTAATTAGTAATAATTCCCTTTCCGGCTAAACCGTGCAGAAATCGAGGCAACAAGGCATAAAGGCAACGAGGCATAAGGAAATACAGAATACAGGCTAAAGCCTAAAGCAGAAAGCCGAAAGCCTAAAGAGAAGCCAGCAAATAGTTATGAGCCTCGAACAGAAGAACCATAAACTATAAACCAAAAACCATAAACTATTTCTCGCGAGTTTCGGATTAAAGAACCACAAACCACAAACAACAAAGCATAAACCATAAACTATAAACCGGCTATAAAGCAAAGAGCCGTCCTTAAAAGAACGGCTCCCTGCTTACTTTACTCTTATTTACGATACCTATTGAACAGTGAAATCAATTTCCTCGTTGCCCCAAAGCAAAGACACTTTACCGCTTTTATCAACGTTGAACGTCATACGCTCGGTGAACTGAGGCG
>CBIHPC010000068.1:0-24587 GCA_966211305.1 uncultured Niastella sp. | reverse complement strand
CATACATGGCGCCGGGGCGAAAAGGCCCCTGTGTCATATCATCTTCGCGCGTCCAAACTACCTGTACAGGGGCTTTTATTTCTTTACTAATTAATGCGGCTTCGGTGGTGTAATCGGTAAAGGCTTTCCGGCCGAACCCGCCACCTAAAAAAGTCATGTTAACCGTTATTTTATCAATAGGTAATTTAAGGCGGTCGGCCAGGTCGCGCTGGATCCAGTCGGGCCCCTGAATAGGCCCCCATATTTCCGCTCTGTCGTCTTTTACATCAGCCACACAATTTACCGGTTCCATACAGGCATGCGCTTCGTACGGTGTTTCATACATCGCTTCCACTTTTTTTGAAGCCTTTGCAAACGTTGCTTCAAAATTGCCGCCGGTGCGTTGCGACAAACCGGGTTGCTGAAGGTCTTCTTTCATGCGGTTGTACAGTGCGGCTGTATCGAGGTGTTCAAAACCGGTAGTATCCCATTCTACTTTCAGCGCCTTGCGTGCCTGCATGGCGGTCCAGGTATTGTCGGCAACGATGGCTATACCTTCCCTTACGGTGCTGAACACCGGCATTTGTACTTTAAAAATGTGTTTAACGCCGGGCATTTTCTTTGCGGCGCTGTCGTCATAACTTTTTACTTTTCCTAAAAAGTGCGGACTGCGTTCTACCACGGCATACAACATGCCGGGTAATTTTTTATCCATTCCAAATTCAGCCCTGCCATTGACCTTTAACGGTGTATCCTGCCGGGGCAATGGTTTGCCGATGATGGTGTAATGTTTTCTTTCTTTCAGCACCACCTGTTTGGGCGGCGTAAGCTTCGATGCTTCTTCTACCAGTTCGCCATAACCGAGTTTTTTGTTGGTTGGGCGGTGAATGACCTCGCCATTTTGCGCATAGCATTCATCCTTCGGGATACTCCATTTTTTGGCAGCCGCTTCAATCAGCATTTCGCGGGCGGTGGCGCCGGTTCTCAACAAATGTTTCCAGGCGCCGCGAACGGTTGAACTGCCGCCCGTTATCTGGTTGCCGTATTTACTTTGATGACCGGGCGCAAAAGAGATCGACACCTGATCGAGCGATACTTCCAGTTCTTCGGCTATCATTTGCGGAACCGCCTGGTATGAGCCCTGGCCCATTTCGGAGCGGTGGTTGAGAATGGATACTTTTCCGCTCTTATCAATAGAAATAAATGCATTTAGTGAAATGCCGAGGTTTTCGGCGGTTGATGCGGTAACGATGGCGGCACTTTCCCTGCCCAGTGCAGGAAAGTAAAAACCTATGGTGAGTGCAGCGCCGGTGAAACTGCTTAATTTCAAAAAGGCGCGGCGATCGATGGAATGTTTTTGTTGCATAACGTAGTTTGAGTTAACAGGTAGAAGGTTCGGCGTAACGGAACCGAAGCTGCCATTGCAGCGGCATTAAAAACCTTTTGCCGGCGGTTGTTTCATCATGGCGGCCGCTTTGTGAATGGCTTTACGAATGCGGGGATAGGTGCCGCAGCGGCAGATATTTCCCTGCATGGCCATGTCGATATCGCGGTCGGTAGGATTGGGATTTCTTTTCAGCAGGGCCACTGCCGACATGATCTGCCCGGTTTGGCAATAACCACATTGCGGAACCTGTTCAGCGATCCAGGCCTGTTGCACGGTATGCGAATTATCGGTGCTCAAGCCTTCAATGGTGGTTATTTTTTGCGTACCTACCGCCGAAACAGGCATGGTGCAGGATCGAACGGCATTGCCGTTCAAATGCACGGTGCAGGCGCCGCATTGCGACATGCCGCAGCCATATTTGGTACCGGTTAAATTCAACAGATCGCGCAAAACCCATAGCAGTGGCATTTTGGGATCAGCTTCTACGGAAAAAGAACTTCCGTTGATACTGAGTTTGTATGAAGCCATAAAATGAGTGATTTGAACTATTAAGGTACGACAGTGCGTGGGCCAATTCCTATGATTTAGTTGAAAAGTGATCAAAATATGCCCAACGCCGTTGGTCGAATTTGCATCAAAATATGTGTTTCAACTGTTGTAACTTTAGTGAAGTAGTAGTAAAAGTTATTCATATGAAAGAAATACAGGCCATTATACAGGCCTTTGAGGAGGCGCAACAAAAAGGGAAACAAACCGCACTGGCCACCGTGGTGCATGTACAGGGTTCTTCCTACCGCCGGCCCGGCGCGCGCATGTTGATCACCCAGGATGGCCAGCTCACCGGCGCCATCAGCGGCGGTTGCCTCGAAGGCGATGCCCTGCGTAAAGCATTGCTGGTGATGGAGCGGCAACAGCCCATGCTGGTGACCTACGATACAACTGATGAAGACGATGCCAAACTGGGTGTTGGCCTCGGGTGCGAAGGCATTATACATATTGTTATAGAACCGATATTACCCGCACAACCCGATAATCCCATACAATTATTAAAAACTATCAACAGCCAGCGGCAGCATGCCGTGCTGGTAATGCTTTTTTCGCTGAACGACCGGCGCGAAGTACAACCGGGCACCTGCTTACTGCAATTACCGGGCGGCACCGTTACGGCGCGGATGAACAATGATGCATTGCAGCAGGCATTGACCACCGACGCCAAAACCGCCTTTATAAACCAGGTGTCGGCCACAAAAACGTATGTATCGGAAGGCAAACAATTCACGGCATTTGTTGAACTCATAAAACCGGCTGTTTCGCTCATCATCATCGGAGCGGGAAACGATGCCATTCCGGTGGCGCAAATGGCGCATTTGCTGGGCTGGCAGGTAACGGTAGCCGATGGACGGCCCGCGTATGCAACGGCTGCCCGGTTCCCTACCGCCAGCCAGGTGCTGGTGGCAAAATCAGACCAGGTACTGAAACAGGTTGCAGTTGATGCGCAAACCGTTTTTGTGCTGATGACGCATAATTATAATTACGACCTAAAGATATTCCGCCAGTTATTAACACAACGCATAACCTATATTGGTATGCTGGGCCCGCGTAAGAAACTGGTGCGCATGATCGATGAGTTAAAGGCGGAAGGCATAGTGCCAACGCCTGAACAACTGGCAATGGTATATGGACCGGTGGGATTGAATATTGGCGCCGAAAATGCCGAAGAGATCGCGCTTTCGATGGTGGCAGAAATAAAGGCGGTTATTGCCGGCAGAAATGGTGAATCATTACGCAACAGTGCCGATACCATTCATCCGCGGGTAGAGAAGGAGATTGAGGAAGTGAAAGTTGGTTGAAAAGTTGACAGGGTTCACAGGTTGACAAGGTAAAACCTCGCTTTTGTTGCTGCCTGATCAGTACGCTCAACTGCTTATTGAATTCGACAAAACAGCATAAGAATTTGGCAAGTGGAGTACTAAAAATGACAAATGGTTTAAGGAATTCACTCAAAGTACAAGTGATTCGCTTAATATATCAGTGAATTCGCAAAATGAACATGGGAATTTGCGAAATGAGTGATTGAATTTAACAGGTGACTTATTAAAATCATCAGTAATGACCATCTTCCATACAGATATAGTAATTCTTGCCGCAGGCGCATCTTCCCGGTTGGGGCGGCCAAAACAATTATTACCCTGGCAGGGTAAAACACTGTTGCAACATGCGGTGCAAACGGCAATGGCCATCACCACCCGGCCGGTAGTGGTAACGGGCGCCAATGCCGATCAACTGGTAGCCGGGTTGAACCCTACCCAGGTGCATGTTGTTTTCAATCCCGACTGGGAGCAGGGCATTGCTTCGTCGATCCGGTGCGGTTTACAGGCCCTGCTCGATCGCACGCCTTCGCCCGACCAGGTCATCTTCATGGTTTGCGATCAGCCGTTCGTTTCGGCAGGTTTACTGTTGGAACTTATCAATGAGCGGCAGGAAAGCAATAAAAGCATTGTGGCCAGTGCCTATGGCGGTACCTTAGGTATTCCGGCCCTGTTCGATAAATCCCTGTTTCCGCAACTTCTTGATTTGCAGGGCGACACGGGTGCGAAAAAAATAATACAACAACACCCCGATGAGGTGGCCCCGGTGCCCTTTAAAGAAGGGGAATTTGATATAGATACGGAGGGGGAATACAAGAGGTTGATAAGTTGATAAGGGAAAACAGCCTGTAAGTTATTAGTTTGCCTGTTGTTGGGCTTTTAAAATTGAGGAACCCTTTATCAACACTATCAACTTGTTAACTTATCAACTTTAAGCTAACTTTACGGATAATGATAATTGATCAGTTTAACAGGGTGCACGACTATTTGCGGATCTCGCTGACCGACAATTGCAATTTTCGCTGTTTTTATTGTATGCCTGAAGAGGAGTATGAGTTTACGCCCGCTTCAAAGCTGATGCAGGCGCATGAAATAGAGACTATTGCGAAAACGTTTGTGAGCCTGGGCGTAAAAAAGATCAGGCTTACCGGTGGGGAACCGCTGGTACGTAAAGATGCCGCCGATATTATTCTGGCACTGTCGAAACTGCCGGTTACCTTAACGCTTACTACCAATGGCGCCCGCCTGCATGAATTTCTGCCCACATTAAAACAGGCCGGTATCACCTCGCTCAATGTTAGTCTCGATACGTTGCAGGCCGATAAATTTCAGCTGATCACCCGCCGCGACCAGTTCAAACGTGTATACGATAATATTCACCTGTTGATCGAAAACGACATTCGCGCCAAGGTGAATGTGGTGGTGATGAAAGATTTCAATGACCGGGAGATCAACAGCTTTATTGCCTGGACAAAAAACACGCCGGTGCATGTGCGTTTTATCGAGTTTATGCCGTTTCAGGGAAACCGGTGGACGAGCAACAAGGTGCTCACCTGGCAACAAATTTTACAGATCATTGAAGCCGAGTATTCGTTTCTGCCATTGAAAGGCGAACTGAACGATACCGCAAAAAAATACCTGGTACCGGGCCACGCCGGCACCTTTGCCGTTATCAGTACTATGAGCGCACCATTTTGCAGTACCTGCAATCGCATGCGACTCACCGCTGACGGCAAAATGAAAAATTGTCTTTTCTCCCAGGAAGAAACCGATCTGCTTACCACCATACGAAACGGGGGCGATATCATTCCGTTGATCCGCCAGAGTATTCATGCCAAGAAGAAAGAACTGGGCGGACAGTTCACTACCGATTTCGAACACCTGGAAGCCAGCGCTATTCAGAACCGCAGCATGATCACCATCGGAGGTTAATACCAGCGACATGATTTCTGTAACAGAAGCAAAAAATATGATCCGCGCCAATGCCACCGCATTGACGCCGGTAACCATTCCATTACAACAGGCTGCGGGCCGCGTGCTGGCAGCCGATGTAACAGCCCAAACAGATATTCCTGCATTCGATCAATCGGCCATGGACGGTTATGCCTTGTCGTTTGCCGGTTATGAATTGCACAAAACATTACAAATTCAGGGCGAAGTGCCCGCCGGTGCTACCGGGCTGTCGATACTGCAGGGCAACCAGGCCATGCGCATCTTTACCGGCGCGCCGGTACCTGCCGGCGCTGATACAGTAGTTATGCAGGAAAAAACTGAAGTGAATAGCGGGCAATTATATATTCTCGATGAACAGTTGAAGGCCGGGCTGAATGTGCGTCTCAAAGGTTCTGAAATAAAAGCCGGCGAAATGGCGCTGCTGAAAGGCGATGTACTAACGCCGGCGGCTGTAGGCTTTCTGGCCACTACCGGTGTATCGGAAGTAACGGTTTATCCCACCCCGGTAATGAGTATCATTGTAACCGGCAATGAACTGCAACAGCCCGGCAAACCATTACATTACGGACAGGTATACGAATGCAACTCGTACCAGTTGCGGGCGGCATTGCAGTCATTACAGATAGTTGAAGTGCCGGTATTTGAAGCAAAGGACGATCCGAAAACGGTTAAGGATTCTTTACAATACGCGCTTGACAATAGCGATGTGGTTTTATTGACGGGTGGAGTAAGTGTAGGTAATTATGATTTTGTGCCGCAGGCTGCTTCCGATTGCGGGGTTATAACCTTGTTACATAAATTAAAACAACGTCCGGGAAAACCGCTGTTTGTGGGTAGAAAAGGAACGAAATGGGTATTCGGGTTGCCGGGTAATCCATCATCGGTGCTCACGTGTTTTTATGAGTATGTTATTCCGGCGCTGGAGCAACTGATGCAATTGAAACCGGTACTGAAAACAGTACAGGCGCCGCTGGGCAAGGCATACTCAAAAACAGCCGCGCTCACTTTCTTTTTAAAAGGATATTACGACGGGAAAACGGTTGTGCCGCTCGATTCGCAGGAATCGTACCGCCTGAGGTCCTTTGCCATGGCCAATTGTTTGCTTGTTTTGCCTGAAGAAAAAATGGAGTATGGTGTGGGGGAGGAGGTGGAAGTTCATTTGATTGCCTAGTTCTTAGTTCACAGTTCATAGTTCTCAATTCTTCAGCTGGTGGGTTTTTTAATATCTGAAAAAGCTGCCCGGAAACTGGAAACCGGTAACCGGCGCCACTTTATAGGAATTAAGTAAATTTGTGATACTGAAAATAAACTAAATAAAATGCCGGTACAGGTTATTGTGTTTGGACAACTTACAGATGTTATGGGAAATAATCCCGTACTGATAGAGAATGCGGCGGATACCAGCGATTTGATCAATCAGTTAAATCAACGATATCCGGCGCTGGTGAATAAACCTTATATCATTGCCGTTGACAAACAAATTGTAACCGGGCATACCGCTTTATCGGGAAACAATACGGTGGCTTTATTGCCGCCATTTGCCGGAGGGTAGGGGTAGAAGGCATAAAGGCAGAGGAAACTGAGCGCCGCAAGATCGCATATTAATTTCAAAGATCGCAAGCTATTTACCATTGACCATTCACCAAATAACACATCATGATCACAGAACGCAAACCAAAGAATATATTCACTCAGGGACCCATTGCGGCTTCCTTTATTGCTGACAGCATTCAGAAGCACAATACAAAAATAAATATCGGGGGGCATAGCATTTTTCTGGGACAGGTGCGTGCCGATGTGATCGAAGGCAATACGGTAAAAGCGATAGCGTATACCGCTTATGAAGAAATGGCGCTTGAAAAGATGCACCAGATCAGGGAAGAGATCTTTGCAAAATATCCGCTGGTGTGCATGCACGTGCATCACAGTCTGGGTACAATAGCAGCCGGCGAAATTTGTTTGTTTGTGTTCACTTCATCGGCACACCGCAAAGCCGCCATCGATGCCTGCAATGAAGTGGTGGAAAGATTAAAAGCGGAATTGCCGATTTGGGGGAAAGAGGTTTTTGATGACGACTCGTACCAGTGGAAAGAGAATAAGTAGAAATATTGAATATCGAATGTCCAGTTTCGATTGTATAAGGGAAGGTAGAAGTTAGAAATGAAGTGTGCAAAACGGGAAAGGGAATACAGAACACGAAGAATATTGAATGCTCAATGCTGTATTTGCTTGTGGCTTGTAGCTTACAGCTTACAGCTTTTTTTTGACTCACTTTGATCCAATTCAATGATAAATATTACTAATAAAGTATCCAGTTTAAGACAAGCCATCGCCACAGCAATTGTAAAAGTATCCAAACAGGAAACGATAGATGCCGTCCTGCAACGTAAAGTGCCCAAGGGCGATGTGTTTGAGTTCAGTCGCGCCGCAGGATTACTGGCCATCAAAAAAACAAGTGATGTAATTCCCGATTGTCATCCCCTGCCGGTAGAGTATGCAGGCATTACGCATACGATTGAAGGATTGACTATCATTGTAACGGTAGAAGTACATACTATTTATAAAACCGGGGTAGAAGTGGAAGCCATGCATGGCGCATCGGTGACGGCCTTAACGATGTACGATATGCTGAAGCCGATCGATAAAGAGATCGAGATCAGCACCATAAAACTCGTCAACAAAAAAGGCGGCAAAACCGACTTCAAAGATTCAGTATCGAAGAACCTGCTTTGCGCGGTGGTCGTTTGCAGTGACAGCATTTCAGCCGGTGATAAAGAGGACAGGGCCGGAAAAGTTATCCTGCAAAAATTAAAACAATATAACCTCAACACCGGTTTGTACAAGATCATCCCCGATGAAAAGGATGCCATACAGGCAACCGTTAAACAACTGGTGAACGAAAAATATAACCTCGTATTATTTACCGGCGGTACCGGTCTTTCTCCCCGCGATGTAACGCCTGAAGCTATTGAGCCCTTACTCGATCGTACCATTCCCGGTATTATGGAAGCGGCGCGGCAATACGGCCAGCAGCGTACACCTTATGCCATGTTATCGCGCGGCATAGCCGGTTTTATTGGTAACACGCTGATACTTACGCTGCCCGGTTCAACCCGGGGCACCGAAGAAAGCATGGATGCGCTGTTCCCTTACCTGCTTCATATCTTCAGAGTCGCTGAAGGAATGCGGCATGATTGAACAAAGGACATTAGACAATAATTTTCGGGCGGCGCAAGATCGGTGATAAATCCCAACGTTTGCAGGAACTATGTACTATATACCAGCAACTGAATAACTTACTTTTTTTGTAGAAAAAAGACCACACTTTTTCGCTGTGATAACATAATAAGTAATATAGGTAACACCTGCAACCCGTGCGTGGGTGGTATAGTATTTTGATACTTAATGCAATACTATACTACTATCCACTTTAAAATTATTCCTTATGCACACCAATAGGGACAAACTAATGAGCGCAGCCACCTGTCAGCGGCTGGCTTCCGTAGCAGGAGGTGTTATGCTGATCGGAAGTGCATTCAACAAAAATTCTTCCAACCGGTTTTTAAAGGCCGCTATAGGCTGTTTTCTTGCCTATAAAGGCATCGCCGGTAAACGCACCTTTAGCGAAGTATATCATTCAATAGAAAAAGTGGCAGCAGGCCGTACACTCAATATCAGGGTGTCGATGATCGTAAATAAACCCCGTGAAGAAGTATATGCTATGTGGCGCAATTTATCGAACCTGCCTTTGTTCATGAAACACCTGCAAAAGGTAGAAGAGCAGGATGAACTGTTCTCTAACTGGGTGATGGAACTTCCCGGTAAAGTTGGTACGCTGCAATGGCATGCGGAGATCGTTAAAGAGCGTTATGGCGAAATGATCGCCTGGCAAAGCCTTCCCGGTTCATCGATCGATAATGCCGGTAAAGTAGGTTTTCGCGATTCATTGGGCGGACAGGGAACAACGGTTGATGTAGTGCTAACGTATCATGCTCCGTTAGGAAAGGCCGGAGAACAGGTTGCCCGCTTATTTTCACCGGTATTCAAAAGAATGCTCGAAGAAGAGATCAGCGGATTCAAGGATTTCGTTGAAACACACCAAACAATCTTAATTCCAAGATAGGACGAGTGCGATGGAGGAATTTGAGTAATTATCAAATTCCAAAGGAAGCCAAATTCCAAAATCACAATCTCATCATATAGGTTTGAGTTTTGGAATTTGGTTTTTTTATGTTGGATTTAACCGGGAGACTTATGTTCCTCATTAATTAAGAACATATTCTTTCAGGTGAACAGCGTCTTCGAAGAAAGAGGTTAGTATGAGCATATCTTCCGGACTGCACAATCTCATTCGGTTCTTATCAAATACAGGGGCAATAACTGCAGGCGGTGCAGCCACTGGTAACAAACTGTTCAGGTTCTCCAGTAATTTCTTTTCGCTCACCACATTTGTATTTTCCGGTTCAACAGTTTGTTTAGGCCAGATGTTAGCATACATCTCCTCTTCATAGGTTTTGCCTGAAAGGAAGAGAATAGGAACTAATTTATTCACCTGTCTGATCCTGCTTGCCAGTAAAAAATTTGTACGTGTCGCAGATTGATTATTGTCCAGCAATACCAGGTCGGGGTTTTTATCTGCGTAATATTGCCATGCTTCCGCCGTATTCATACAGTACCATACCCGGTAACCTGCCTGTTGTAATACGCGTTTTACAAAGAGGCCCAATACCAAATTATCTTCTGCCAGTAATATAGTCACCCTTTTCATAATTCGTAGTAATGACGTTTACAAACAATGATTAATTGTGTTGACTAACAAATAATTTAAGTACAGGTTTCCTCACATAAAGGGAAACCTGTACTTATAAGCGTTATTTAACATTACTGTAAGAAAGATCTTTGAAGAAGGTCACCAACCCCTCCACGTTTACCTGCAGCACAATTGTTTTGTTATTGTTCGAAAGCGCTACAAAATAATTGTCTGCATCTGCGAACGTATTACCATATAAGATCATATCATTGTCGTTGAACTCATTGTCATTGAACAGGATCACCTGCTGCATAGTATAGTCGCTATAATGCTTCTCAATATATTTACGGGCGGCTTCAGGAATAACTGAATAATTTACCACCGTTGTAGTGCCTATGAGATCATGATCGTAATCATAAAATGCTTTCAGCTCTTTTCCATTCAACATGAATTGTACTTCTTCAAAACCCGCTCTTCTCCAGCTTACATTGGTTGCGTTCGGGAAATCGGTTTCAAAATGTTGTTCGGTCGTATAGTTGGGTGATGTGGCTGCTTTCTCTCTTCTTACACTACGGGTCTCTTCTCTTTGTGATTTATTTAACTTATGTGAAGCGAAATGAATGGGTTCATTTAAAGAAACCACTTCCTGGGAAAATACGGTTGTTGCTGAAAGGATCAACATGCTGCCGAAAACGATTGCGTGTTTCATATCGAATAATTTTGCGTGAATAGTTTATCAACTATGATATGACGGCAGATTTGTTCAAAGTTTATTCCATTAATGGCCGGTTAACAGCCGATTAACCATTGTGAGGGACATATGGCTATATGCAAAAGGTAATGCGCAACGGGTAACAAAAAAAATGTCCCGGTGTAATCGGGACGGTCAGTTAAAAAAGCGTTAATGCACTTACAGATGATCGAGGTGTGGCATCAAATGCTTACGCATTGCGTTCGGATACGCTTCGGCATTATTGCTGTATAATATTTTTACAAGATCGGCATGGGTTACCGAACCAACAGAAGTATGATCGAGTTTCGATTCATATTCCACTACATATTCAAACACCGGCATTAAAATGTCCTGGAAACGTTTTAATGTTTCATTGCCGGCCATTTCATATAAGGTGGAATGAAAATCAACTTCGCAGCGGATGCGTTCAATTTGAGTAGTGGCTTTATGTTCACGTTCAACTATGGCATCCAGTTTTTTCAGGTGCTCATCCGACTTACGGCGGAACAACAGATCGCCCAAACCTACTTCCAGCACCAGCCGCAGTTCGAACAGTTGTTTACGAACATGTTCATCGAGTATGGTAGGATGAATGATCAGCTCGAGGCCTTTCATTACGTCGGGTTGTGTAAGTATCATTCCGCGTTTTTTACGCGACTCGATCATCCCCAGCATTCGCAAACGGCTGAGCGCCTCACGCACCACATTGCGGCTGACCCCTAATGCCTGGGCTATTTCGGTTTCTTTCGGAATAGGGTCGCCCGGTTTAATAGAACGCTTAATGATGTACTCACGCAGGTGGTTTTCCACCTGGTCGGCCATCGTAGTATAAGCGATAGGCTTCAGTTTAAAAAGATCTTTTTCGATGCTCATATGTTCAAAAGTAATAAAAATTAGGTGAATATGTAATACTTAATATAATGGCTGTTTAGAGTGGGAAAATGAAGTCCTATAAAATATTCATATGGAGTTTTTTGTTTACACAATCGATTGCATAACCTGCCTGTAAAACAGCCCTGACATGACCTGCCCGTAGCAAAAAATTGATTTCCAAAGCTGGTGATTTTATATACCTAAGATATTGACATAGCGCACACTGTACAGTTATGAAGAAGGGAAAAACCGACAGTTCCTGGTTGCCTCACTATGCGTAGAACAGGCTACAAAGTTATCATGGCTAAATTGTCGCACAAATTTATTTGGATTAAATGAGGAGAGTTCTATATTTGTAATATGTAGTACATAAATACGTAATTGCAAAACTAACGATAAGCCATTATGAAAAAGAAGCTCACCTGGTTCCTCACTGGCTGCTGGTTACTGATTAGCGCAGTTGGCTTTGGACAAACCATTCCGATCGTTTCGGGTACTGTAACGAACTCAACTTCAGAAAAGCTTGGTAATGTAACAGTTACCGTAAAGGGTACCACCCGGGCCACTGTTACCGACATCAACGGTAAGTTTCAGCTAAAAGTGAATACGCTGAACGACACCCTGGTGTTTTCCTACATCGGCGCCCAGCCGAAAGAAGTGGCCATTAATGGGCAGAATATCATTAATATCTCCCTCGATGCCGCGGCCACCGCCTTAACAGATGTAGTGGTGGTGGGATATATGCAACAAAGCAGGAACAAAACGGCGGCTTCCGTTTCGAAGCTTGCCGCAGAGGAGCTGCAAAATACCCCCAACCCCAACCCCATACAGGCCATTCAGGGAAAACTGGCCGGAGTGTCGGTACCCATTGTGAATGGGCAACCGGGGTCGGGGGCCAACAATATTCTTATTCGCGGCGGTACCAAACTCAATACATACGGTACGGGTTTGGGTACCAGCGGCGGCCGGGCCAACAGTAGCGTCGATGACAGCGGCCCGCTGGTAGTGATAGATGGTATCTTCCGTTCACTCAACGATATAAACCCGGATGATATCGAATCGTTCCAGGTAATGAAAGATGCCGCTTCTACGGCCGCATATGGCGCCCGTGGCGCAAATGGCGTCATTGTCATAAAAACAAGATCGGGTAAGTTCGGTGCAAAACCTGCCATCACATTTAATTACCGCCGTAACTGGGAAACCCAGATGCGCGATTATGATTACCTGAGCGCCAAAGATTACCTCACACTGGCCCGCACCACCGTTCAGAATACCTCCGATGCATTGAATAAAGACAACCTGCTTAACAAAGGTGGTTTTTCGGCCGGCACTACGGTGTTCACACAAAAAGGCCAGTATAGCAACAGCATCAACCTGACCGCATTGTACGATAACATTGTAGCTGTAGAAGGACAGGAGTATGTAGATGATCTGCTTACAAAGGGCTGGCAGGTGATGGATGACCCTGTCAATCCCGGTACCCGGCTGCTGTTTGCAGATAACAATTACCAGGATCTGTTGTGGAATACCGGCATTTCAGATAACTACAATGCCAGTGTGAACGGCGGCGGTGAGAATGCCAGTTATAATGTATCGCTGGGTTATGTAAACCAGGCCGGCATATTTGTGGGCACCAACTACAAACGCTATAATGTATTGGGCAATTTCGGTTTCAGGGTCACCAGCAATTTCAAACTCGATGCAAGTGTGAACTACCAGAATGTGATCCCCAATTATGTTGAATCCTATACAAACGACCTGGTACGCGCCACCCGCATAACACCGCTGATCCGCATATTTCGCGATGATGGCACGCCCACCTTCGGTGAAGTAACAAGTACCCGCAACCGTTTCCATACGTTGAAGTATGACGACACCCGGGTGAATACCGAGCGCATTGTATCGCGTTTGGCCGGCGACGTAACTATTTTGAAGGGATTGCACTTCAGACCGGCGGTATCATACATCCTCGATGATTATCGCAATATGTTATTCAGAAAAGCGTACCCGGGTTCCGTACAGTTATCAACCAGCCGTCAGAAATATCAGAACACCAATAACCTGCGCCAGTTGATGATTGATCAGATCTTACAGTATGACCGGTCATTCAATGATCATAACATAAGTGTGCTGGCCGGGTTTAACTATACGCGCGTACAACGAAGTATCGTTACGGTAGGTTCGCAACGGGCTACCAATGATTATGTGTATACCATTGAAGAACCCACCACATCAATAGTGAACGGGCAAACCGTAACCAATGTAACTGACTTGAACACTACTTTAACAGAGCGCAGATCAGCCAGCTATTTCGGTCAGTTCAATTATGACTATGATAACAGGTACCTGGTAGGCGGTTCACTTCGCTATGATGGATTTTCCTATTTCGCTCCCGGTAATAAGTACGCTACCTTTCCCGCATTATCAGTTGGCTGGAATATGCACAACGAAGCGTTCTGGCGTTCCGGATATGTAAATGCGTTAAAGCTGCGGGCAAGCTGGGGAAATGCCGGTTTAAGTGATCTGGAACTGGCCGATACATATGGCAGTTACCTGGGAACAAGTTATGCGCAAACAACCGGTATCGTACGCCATGGCCTGGCCAATCCCAACCTGAAATGGGAATCTACTGAAACGATCGATCTGGCGGTTGATGCCGCTTTTTTCCAGAACAGGATCATGTTAACGGTAGACTACTATAACAAACTGACCAAAGACAGGCTGGCTTCGAAGCCATTACCACTGGAAGGACCGTTTGCTTCGATCACCTATAACAATGGAACCATACGCAACAGGGGCGTAGAAGTTGAATTATCAGCCACTGTTTTAAAGTATAAGGAATTTACATGGAAAACCAATTTCTCCTTTGCGCTGAATAGGACAGTTGTGGTTGACCTGCCAGATAATGACCGCATTAAAAATCGCCAGAACGGCGGCGTGGTATACGACCCTTCCTCAAAGAGCGAAGTGGAAGTGGGTGGCATAGCTGAAGGAGAACGGCCCTATAGTTTATATGCATTCAAAGTAGATGGCGTTTTTTCAACCGATGCAGACGCTGCTGCCTGGGGTAAAAAAGACCTGATGGCTTCTCCTTCGGGTCAAACCGTAGGCAAGCGGGCCGGTGATTATATCTGGGCCGACCTCAACGGTGATAACGTGATCGACAGCCGCGACATGGTGTTTATGGGTTACCGTGCGCCCGACAAAATTGGTGGTATGCAAAACACCTTCACGTATAAAAACTTTACGTTGCGTTTTGCCATGGACTATGCATTGGGGCATGTGATCAGCAACGGCGCTTTGGCCCGCTCGTTGGGGCAGGGCCGGGCCTTCAATGAAGGCGCGCCCGCCGAAGCGCTGGGCGCTGATATCTGGAAACAGCCCGGTGACGTGGGTAAAAAATATGCGCGTTTCTCTTTTGCCGATTACGATTTCGGACAGCGCAATTACATTCGCCAGGTATCTGCTGTTGGAACCGCTAATTCCTATGGCGTTGATGTAAGCACCATGTTCGAAAAAGGTGATTTCCTTGCCTTCCGCGAAATTTACCTGGGTTATGACTTACCTAAAGAACTGGTGAAGAAAGCCAGACTGGGCGGAGTGAATGTTTTCGGAAGCATATATAATATAGGTTATCTCACAAAGTATAAAGGAGTGAACCCTGAAACCTACAGCGGTTTTGATGCCATCGGTTATCCGCGTCCGCGCCAGTTTTCATTGGGCGCAACCGTACGGTTTAAGTAAATCAATTTGTAACGATTGTAATAACAGCATATGAACAAATTATTTCTTCTTACAATAAGCTGCTGGCTGCTGATCATTGGCACCGGCTGTGAAAAGTTACTGGAGGCAAAAACGGAATCGTCAATTACCGATGCCGACTATTTTCAAAACGAAAGTGATTTTGATCCGTACGTTGTGGGAATTTATATGTACCTGCGCGGCTCGGCCCGAACAGGCCCTCAGAACATAACCGGTATCGCCAATAACCTCGCCTATGGTACAGAACGTGGTGAAGAACTGATCCCGGCGCTCAACTCCCGGTTTACCCAGGCATGGACGCACAACATAACCCCAACTACCGGCGCATTCGATTACACCAACTGGTATAAGGCCATTGGCAACTGCAACCTGCTATTGTCGAAGATCGAAACCTTTCCGTTTACCAATGAGAACACAAAGAAAAGAGTGATTGCAGAAGCGCTCAGCTTACGGGCGTACCTCTATTTCAGCCTGGTGCGTATAATCGGCGATGCACCGTTAATGCTGGAGGCAATTACCGATGAGAATGTGCCCCGGTTGCCCCGGTCGAAAGCGACGGAAGTAATAAAACAGATCATTACCGATCTTGACCAGGCTATTTCCCTGTTCCCTGAAAAAACAATTACCAGCAGGTACCGCTTCTCCTACGCTGCCGCACAAACGTTGAAAGCGGATGCTAAGTTATGGAGCGCCAAAGTGCTTGCAGGCGGCGCCAGCGATTTCAATGACGCCATAACCGCATTGGGCGAAGTGGAAAAGATTTCAGGGCTTAGCCTGCGCGCCGATTTCAAAGAAGTAACTACTTCGCGGGCAAACAGCGAAATAATAGTAGCAGCTTATTTTAACCGCGATGAAAGCTTCAACAATTATGCGATCAACGCCCTGCCTTATCTCACTGGCATAACCGGCGCCACCAACCTGGATAGTTTACCATATTGTATCACTACTTCCAACGGACAGGGCGCTTACCAGATCAGCGCCAGATCAAAAGCGCTGTTTGCTGGTGACGACAAACGAATTCCATTTACCTGGGTTACTGAACGCCATGGCGCCACACAGAAAATTTCCTGGATAACCAAATTACCCGGAACAAAATATGCCGATGACCGCGTACCCGATAATGATATCATCATGTATCGTTTGGGTGAGGTGTTCCTTATGGCTGCCGAAGCATATGCCGGAATAAATAATACCACAAAAGCGATCGAATACCTGAACAAAACCCGTAACCGCGCAGGTATCGGTGATTATGCAGGCGCTACCGATAAATTAAGTGTCGAAAAAGAAATACTCGATGAACGCGGCCGGGAGTTGTTCTTTGAAAACAAGCGCTGGTATGATCTCGTTCGCTTCCATAAGGGCGGTACTATCGATGTGTACACCTATGTGCCGAACCTGGTTGGAAAAACCACACCATTGTTCTGGCCGCTGGCCGCCAATGTGCTGGCCAATAACGGACAGTTACAACAAACGGATGGATATTAAATAATGTGCTAATTGGCTGATATGCTAATGTGCAAATGGAAACAGCCAGTTGTTATTAAATAAGATATATGAATCCACTACAGGCAGCAGACATCAAAGGGAATTGGGCCACATTGTTACTACCCGTTAATAATGATGACAGCATCAATTACCACAACCTGGAAGAAGAGATAGATACCATGATCGCCATGCAGGTGAATGGTATCTATTCAAATGGTACTGCCGGTGAATTTTATAATCAAACCGAAGAAGAGTTTGATACCATCAATACCCTGCTGGCTGAAAAATGCCATGCGGCCGGTATGCCGTTTCAGATCGGCGCCTGTCATCCCAGTCCGGTTATGGCGCGCGATCGCGTTAAACGGGCTGCTGCTTTGCAGCCGGGCGCTATCCAGGTTATTCTGCCCGATTGGTCGGCCCCCAGTATACGGGAAGCCATCAGCTACCTGAAAGAGTTAACCGAAGTGGCCGGGGAGGTGGGGCTGGTTCTATACAATCCGCCACATGCCAAAAAGCGATTGACCCCCGAAGAGTTTTATCAGTTGCAGGAGGCAGGGATAAAACTGGTTGGTTGCAAGGTGGGCGGAGGCGATGAACAATGGTATGCAGCCATAAAAAAATATGCGCCCGGTATCGCTGTGTTTGTACCGGGCCATCATCTGGCTACGGGTATCAGTCTCGGTGCGCATGGCGCATATTCGAATGTAGCCTGTTTGCACCCTGGTGCTGCGCAGCAATGGTATGAAATGATGCTGACCGATCTGCCGCGTGCACTGAACCTCGAACGGTGGATACAGTTGTTCATGAGCCAGCACATAGCTCCCTTTATCAATGCCAGAGGATACACCAACCAGGCGGCGGACAAATTGCTGGCTGCCATTGGCGGCTGGGCGAATGCAGGCACGAGATTGCGCTGGCCCTACCAGGGCATCGATGAAAGTGAAGTGGCCAGGCTGCGGGCTATTGCCCACGAAATGATACCGGAGTTTTTTATTTTAACTGAAGCGAACACTTACAGATAGGAACAAACTATGCAAAGAATATATTTTTTATTACTCGTATTGGTTACGCAGCTATGGTTACCCGTTTGTGCACAGGTACGTTCGATGCCCGATACAATGGCGCTCTTCGTATCTGGCACCGACGGCTATAAAAGTTACCGCATTCCCGCCATAGTTTCAACGAATAACGGTACCCTGCTGGCGTTTTGCGAAGGCCGGAAGAACAATGCGGCCGATGCCGGTGATATTGATATGTTAGTGAAGCGCTCAACCGATGGCGGCCGCACCTGGAGTGCACAGCAGGTTATCTGGGACGATAGCACCAACACCTGCGGTAATCCCTGCCCGGTGGTCGATACCGAAACCGGCGCCATATGTTTATTGATGACCCACAACCTCGGCGATGATAAAGAAGGCGATATAATAAAAAAGCTCAGTCGCAGTACACGTACCGTATGGATAAGCAGAAGCAGGGACGATGGCCTTACCTGGTCGGCCCCTGAAAATATCACGGCTTCCACCAAAAAGAAGGAGTGGGGTTGGTATGCAACCGGTCCGGGTATTGGCATTCAGATACAATATGGCCCGCACAAAGGCCGCCTGGTAATCCCCTGCGATTTCAGTTATGACGACTCAACCACCATTCCAAAACAAGGCCATCCTGATATGGGCTCGCATAGCATCTATAGCGATGATCATGGCGCCACCTGGAAACTGGGCGGCACCATTACGCCGAAGATGAATGAATGCCAGGTGATAGAAGTGGCCGATGGCAATGGTACATTGCTCATGAACATGCGCTCGTATTTTCGGCGTAATTGCCGCGCCCATGCGATCAGTTATGATGGCGGCATTACCTGGACGGCCCCTGTTGATGTGCCGGCGCTGGTTGAACCCGTTTGCCAGGCAAGTATATTCCGGTATTCATGGCCGGGTAAGAGATCAAAAAGTTGTATGCTGTTCCTGAACCCGGCGTCGGCCAAACGGATAAACATGGCCATCAGGGCAAGTTTCGATGAAGGACAAACCTGGCCGGTTATCCGTACCCTTTATACAGGTCCGTCAGCCTATTCCTGTATGGTGCTGTTGCCGGGCGGAAACATCGGTTGTTTATTTGAAGCGGGAACAAAGAATCCCTATGAAACCATCGTTTTTCAAAAACTGGCAGCGAAAGAATTGTTGAAACAGAAATAAATCAATATAGATAATGAACACACCAAGTCACATTAGCGGACTGTTATCGGCTCCTTTCACACCTATGTACCCTGATGGAAGCATCAATTTCAGCAAAGTACCCGATGTAGTGAACCTGTTAATCGATAATAAGGTAAAGGGCATGTTTGTATGCGGAAGCACCGGAGAAGGGCCGTCCCTGACCACAGAAGAGAGAAAACAACTGGCCGAAGCATTTGTAAAAGCTGCGGATAAACGACTGCTGGTATTTGTGCATGTGGGGCATAACAGCATTACGGAAGCCCGCCACCTGGCAGAGCATGCACAACAGATAGGCGCCGACTGCATCTCGGCAACACCATCTACTTATTTTAAAGTTGATTCCATCGATCTGCTGGTGTCATGTTTGCAGGAGATCGCCAAAGGTGCGCCATCATTGCCACTGTATTATTATAATATACCGGCGTTGACAGGTATCAGTCTCGATATGGTGCAGCTGCTTGAAAAAGCAGGCGGGGCTATCCCATCTTTTGCCGGTATTAAATATACCGCCCCGCTGATCCACGACTACCAGGCTTGCGTTAACTTCAGCAATAATAAATACGATATCCTGTACGGTACCGATGAAATGTTGCTGGGTGCACTGGCAACCGGCGCCAAAGGATTTATTGGCAGCACCTATAATTTTGTAGCGCCTTTGTATAATACGCTGATGGAAGAATTCAAAAAAGGCAATCTGAAAGAGGCGCAGCGATTGCAATATATTTCTGTGGAAATGGTGCGTGTTATCGTAAAGTATGGCGGATTGCGTGCGCAAAAAGCAATGATGAAACTGATCGGTTTCGATTGCGGCAATGTGCGCTATCCACTGAACCCGTTCAAAGAGCATGAATATAAACTACTGGAAGCAGATCTGAAAAGTATTGGTTTCTTTGACTGGATCTGTAAGCCGAAGGAGGCAATGGTATCATAAATAGTGACGATTGGTGTAAAGTGATGCATCACGGCTTAAAAGAGTCTGTGAGTTGTGAGTGGTCAGTGGTGAAAGGGCCCGCGATCTTTTAGGTGCCTGAACAATTGCGAGGTCAAAATTTTTCGGGCTTTTAGAAATTCGAAAACCTACTCACCATTCACCACTCACCATTCACGATAACAAATACATATGAAAAAGCGATCTCTCAATATATCTCTCTTCTTCCTTGTTTTGGCCTTCACGTTCCAAAGCATGGCCAACGACTCTACCAAACCCTACCTGCAGTGGGCGCAGTTGCCTGCCATTCCCGATGAAGTTGGTTTTGCCGGTTCATTTGCCGGTGTGTCGAACGGGGCGCTGCTGGTTGCCGGCGGTTCAAATTTTGGAAAGGGCGGCACACCCTGGAACGGCGGAGACAAAACCTGGTACGATAAAATATTTGTTCTTGAACAGCCGAACGGTCAATGGAAAGAAGCCGGCCGTTTACCACATCCGCTTGCCTACGGCGTTTCCTGCACCTGGCAGGATGGCCTGATCATAGCCGGCGGCAGTGATGCCAACCGTCATTACAGCGATGTGCTGATGCTGCGCTATAAGAACGGCGCTATTGAAACGGAAAAGCTGCCTTCGTTACCCACACCCATTGCCAATGCGTGCGGCACAATGATCGGTTCAAAACTATATATCGCCGGTGGAATAAAAGAACCCACCGCTATACAGGCTGAAAAGAATTTCTGGGTGCTCGATCTGGCATTGCCTGCAGTACAACGTTCATGGACATCTCCCGGCGCCTGGCCCGGAGCAGCCAGAATGCTGGCGGTTGCCGGCACCCAGGAGGGAGCTTTTTATTTATTCAGCGGCGCTGCTCTTGCAAAGCAACCCGGCGATAGTACGGTTCATCGTACTTTTTTAAAAGACGCTTATAAATATATTCCCGGTAAATCCGCCGGCTGGCAGCGAATTGCCGATCTGCCGCAACCGGTAACCGCCGCGCCCTCTCCGGCGTTTACAACAGGGCAAACCCATTTGCTGGTGTTCGGCGGCGACAACGGGAGTTATTTTGACCGCAATGCTGCGCTGCAACAAAAACATCCGGGCTTTTCAAGCGCAGTGTGGATGTACAATTCCATTACCAATTCATGGAGCACAATAGGAGATCTGAACACCGAAAAACTGGCCGATGCGGAGAGCAACCCCAATGCCAGTACCTGGGCGCCGGTTACCACAACCACTGTGATCTGGAATGGTAACCTGGTGCTTCCAGGAGGTGAGGTTCGCCCCGGTACCCGCACCAACCGCGTATTGATGGCAACACCCATACAACCACCCGGCGGTTTCCGGTTGTTCGACTGGACCATTGTAGGCATTTACTTTTTACTGGTAATAGCCATCAGCGTTATCGTATCGCGCAATATGCAACGCACTACAAGCGGCTTTTTCCTTGGCGGCGGTAAAATTCCCTGGTGGGCGGCGGGCCTCAGTATCTTCGGTTCCAAACTAAGCGCATTGACGTTTATTGCTATTCCCGCCAAAGCCTATGCCACCGATTGGGTATACCTGTTGAACAATGTAATGATAGTGGTAGTAGCGCCGATAGTGGTTTATTTTTATCTGCCCTATTTCCGTAAACTAAAACTCACCAGCGTATATGAATACCTGAACATCCGCTTCAACCGCCAGGTAAAATGGCTGGGCAGTTTAACGTTTGTATTGTTCCAGGTGAGCAGGTTGGGCATCGTAATTTATTTACCGGCACTGGTGTTGAGCGCGGTTACCGGTATCGATATCTTTCTTTGTATCGTGGGCACCAGTGTTATCACTACCGCTTATAGCGTATCGGGCGGTATAGAGGCAGTTGTATGGACCGAAGTAATGCAGGTGGGTGTATTGTTGGGTGGCGCACTGGCAACGCTTTTTTTTATAGCTAATTCAATGAATGGCGGGTTCGCACAAATGTTCAATGAAGCCATGCAGCACGATAAATTCCGGCTGGCCATTACCGATTGGACCATCACCGAACCGGTATTGTGGGTAGTGTTCGTTGGCGGATTTTTAACCCAACTGGTAACCTATTCATCTGACCAGGTAGTGGTACAACGTTACTTAACCACCTCAACTGAAAAGGAAGCAAAGAAATCGATTTACACCAATGCCATCCTGGTAATACCGGCGTCGCTTATTTTCTTCAGCGTAGGTACTGCGTTATGGGTTTATTATAAACATCACCCGGCCGCATTGAACCCGCATGGCCGCACCGACGATGTTTTTCCCTGGTACATAAGCAATCAGTTACCATCGGGCTTGGCCGGCCTCGTAATCGCCGGTTTGTTTGCCGCCACCATGTCAACCATCAGCAGCAGTATGAACTCTATTGCTACGGTTATAACTACCGATTTTTATCAAAGCGTAAAGCCCGCCAGCACCGATAAACAACGGTTTGTTTTTGCCCGCTGGACCACCGTTGTGCTGGGCGCGCTGGGTTGTTTGATCGCTATTTATATGGTATACCTGCGCAATGCTTCCATTTGGGACCAGTACATAAAGATCATCGGCTTATTTGGTGGTTGCCTGGCCGGAATGTTTGTGGCCGGTATTTTCTTCCCGCGCATTCACAGCGCCGGAATTATTATCGGATTTATTGTAAGCGCTGTCTGTTTGTATTTTATTCAGGCGGCCGGAATAATCAATTTCTTCCTGTACCCTGCGGCTGCGGTACTTATTTGTGTGCTGGTAGCCTATATTGCCAGTGTGATACTGTCACCTGAAAAAGCGGCATAACCGTAAAACAGTATAAAAAAAGGGCATCGGTATAACCACCAATGCCCTTTAATATTTTATCCAAGAATTTACATCCTATAACTATACTCAATCTTGCCAATCAACATTTTATTCTTGCCGTAACATTCGTCGCTCTGCTTCAACCCTTTTTCGTCGTATTTGTACACCCATCTTTGATAATCAGCGCCACCTGCCGTGGTCACCAGCATCATGGAAATACGGCCTGCTTCATCGTACTCGAAAATATAATCGGGTAATAATCTTTTAGCGCGGTTATTATATCTAACCACATCGGTTAACCGGTTTTTATCATCATAGTAGTAATAGAATGCAGGTTGTTCGGTGCCGGCATGAACGCTTCTTTCCTCGCCTACATTTTCTTTTTCATCGAGCCTGAAGCTCACAACGGTAGTATCGGAGCTGTTTTTGATCTTCAGCATTTTTTCCGGTTTGCCGGCTTTGTTATAAAACCACAGGTGTTGTTCCCTGGTTGAGTAACCGCCGGGTGAGAACGACATGTTCACAATGCCTGCAATCAGGTTGTTGGCATCGTAAGTATATTGAATGATCACCTTGTTGCCATCGGTGGTATCGATGCTTTGGGTCAGTTGTCCTTTATCGTTAAAATAATGCGTGATCTCGTCCTTACCGCTAAGGCTGTTTAAAGTTTCGGTGGTAATGGTAGCAAAATTGCCGCCTACAGCCTGTGCGCTACTGAACCCCTCAATAGGTTGGTTATTGCCGTCGAAGCTGGTCATTTTTACGCTTTTCACCTTATTGGCCTGGTAAACCGCTCTTTTTTTGGCAATTTCGCCGGTCATTACAATGTCATTGTAGTAGTGCTGACCATACGCCGTATGAGCAATAAAACTAATAAGAAGTGACAACCCCAATATTCTGGTCATATTATAAACAGCTTAATTTTTTGCGCTTTAGTAACGAATAATTTGGTCCAATAATACAACGGATCAGTGAATTTTTCTGTAAAATAGCCTGTTTCCTTATTTTTAGTTAAAATTTCTGCTTTGTCACATAGTAAAGAACGTCATGAGAAAATCTGCCTGAATTGTAATGCTGAGTTGGTCGGGCGCTGGTGTCATATTTGTGGACAGGAAAATATTGAGCCAAAAGAAACCGTTTGGAGCCTGATCAGCCATTTTTTTTACGACATTACCCACTACGACGGTAAGTTTTTCAGCACAACCAAATACCTGATAGTTCGCCCCGGATTTTTACCAAAAGAATACATTGAAGGCCGGCGGGCCCGTTACCTGCACCCCATCAGAATGTATGTTTTCTCTTCAGCTGTATTTTTCCTCATTTTTTATTCGCTGTTCACCTTTAATTGGAATGAACGGGATGAGGACAGAATATTGTCAGAGAAAGCCGGGATTGCAAAACTGACCCTTGATTCAGCCAAAAACACCGCGCTGGCCAATGCGAAGGACCAGGAAGATTCAGCGGTAATTGACCGCGCATTTGTAATTGCGGTTACACCCTATCTTAAAACACTGGAAGCCGATACGGCCGGTACCACCGATGAGTTCAAGGAAAAGTACATGAAGAAAAAGAACAAGTGGGAGAAGAAACAAAAAAGCCGGTTCGATTTGAATATTACCAGTCCTGACCGCAAATACAGGTCTGTTGAAGAATATGATTCTGCGCAGCATGCATTGCCGTCCGATAAACGCGACAGCTGGGTGGAGCGCCGCGCCCGGCGCCGCGAAATAGAACTGAATGAGCGGTACAATGGCGACCAGAAGCTGATGATGAAAGACCTGTTGGAGAAATTCACCCATACGTTCCCTTACCTTCTGTTTATATCGCTGCCTTTGTACGCATTATACCTGCGCCTGTTATACCGGCGGCAAA
>CBIHPC010000067.1:0-24721 GCA_966211305.1 uncultured Niastella sp. | reverse complement strand
TCCAGGAGCCGTCTGCGTAATACAGCTTCAGCCGGTAATAGTGAAATGCGGAATGCATTGAGGGTTTATGTTTTGTACTATAGGATATTTTGGTGGTGGTGGTGCCATTCGCTTTTATTTCAGCAATGGCCGACCATGTTGTATCATTGATCGAATATTCTACAATAAAACGGTCGGTATTCACTTCTTTATTGGTTTCCCACACAAGCAGGTTGGCGGTATCTTTCGCTTCGCCGCTTAACAACAACTGATCTGCCGCCAGCGTATTCGACACGCGGAAATATTGCATAAAACCGCAACCGAAATCGGGCGCCAGTGTTGCCGGATAGGCGGGCAGTCCATTCGTAAAAGGGATAATGCCGCCATCTCTTTTCCTGGCATAGAGGTATCCCCTGCCGGCAGATGAATTGGCCCACCAGTACAACCCGTCGCAACCGGCGTCTGTAACCACCAGCCGGTAACAACCATCAGGCAGCGCTACCGAATCATTATATACGGTAAGTGAGCTGGTTGGACCGCGTTGCTTTATAACTGTACCGCCCAGGTTTTCAATACGCCATTTCGTTTGCGACGCATAGTTATTACTCTTTATGATCATCGCAAACTCACCGGGCCAGTCGGGCGCCGCAACAAACGATGATTGCATGTTATTATTTAAGGCATATCCATCGGCATTGCCGTTCAGTTTATCGATGGTTACCACGAACCTGTTTACTGAGCCGGTTTTCAATGTAACGAGGGCCGACAGATCGGGCAGCGTGATAGCGGTATCTTTGCCGGAAGCCAGCGCCATACCCGATGCCGCATAGGTTTGTAAGGTTTGCCCAACCACGCCATATTGTAATGAAACCGAGCTGATGGTGGCGGCACCTGTGTTCTTAATAACAACGACCGGGTTGCCGCAAATAGGATTTGCCCTGAAATAGCCTTCATAATCATTGGGCGCAATGATGTTCTCAACCGAGGCATCCAGCGCCTGATTATAACCGCCATAAAAGAAAAGCGCTGATTCTACTATATAAGAAGCGCCGCCATTGCCGGTGTACGATTGAAAATTCACATCTACGTTCAGGTTGCTGCCAGCGGTTGTTGCACCCAGCTTATGAACATTGGCGTTTACCAGTTCACCGGGGCACCACCCAGCCCTGTTGTATACCCAGGTGCCTGATTGTGGGTACAGGTTATTGCTGCCGCAATTGTCTTTCCACACCGTTTTTGTTTCCTTCAAACTGCTGTTGGCATATACCTGGTAGTATTTGCTGCAGAATTCCGAACAACCGGTATTGTCGCTGCCATGCCCCGTAACGGTGAAATTCATTTCAGCCTGTTGGGTATTGGCCGGCGCGGTAACATTTGTTGGGGGCAGGTAATTTTCTATTGGGTCAGCGGCATTGCCAAAGGGAAATGCGCCATGCCATAATCTTTTGATCCCGGTCACGTTCCGGGGCGGGGTCCCTTCTATAAAGGCAAATTTTATGTTACCGGTAAAACCGCCGGAGTAATTATGATAGCTCAGCCTGATGGTGGCGGCATTTTTTAAAACCGGGTAGAAATCGGTGACATCGAAATAATACCGTTGCTTCCAGCCCCAGGGTGTTCTGGGGTAAGAGGCATTGGCGTAGGGGGTAATAAGCCGAGACAACTCGAACGTATCGGTAGGCGTCATCAAAAAATTCTGAACGGTATAATCCCAGTCGCCACAATACTGGGTACCCGCCGGGCACTGGTATTTACCCAGCGTAAATATCATTATGATCTTGCGATATGAAACGGAACCTGAGGGAAAAGTTACAGGGGCGTCGAAATCATTGTACCAGTCGAGCTGTACATCATTTTGTGCCTGAACCCAGGTAGTGTCGCCGGGATTGGCTAAACATTTTGCAAAAAGAATAAAACCTAAAACAAAAATTAAAACAAATGCCCGTACAAAATATCTCATTTGCTGCAGTTGATTTTGGTTGCCGAACTATGGCCTGCCTAACGCCGAACGCTTAATGCTAAACGCGAATCCCCCTTATCAAAATTCTTTTGTTGCGCGTTGAGCGTTTTGCGTTTCGCTTTATATTATTATTACGTTAATAGACAGCAAAAAGGGGGAGACAGGGTGTCGACAGCACCGGGACAACAGCGGGACAATCGGGATTATCCACAATTTTTCCTTTTTCCCTCCTTAAAATCAATGGTTAGCACGCGAAAGGTTACACGCATTTTTTTATCGGGAATATATGCTCCCTGCCTGCTGAATGAGTGGCAAAATGGTGATCAACCTTTATGCGCCTGTTCCGGAATGAGTTTTTCAAATTTCCCGGGTAGCCGCACAGCAATTGTGGCAGGTTCCTATATAGCGAACTCAGTCAGGCCTTGCCCGGTCTGCTTACTTTATGTTTATGGAAAATTAAATGGCCCGCATTACCGGTGGCGCATATGTATTCGGCACAGCCCGGCGCGCAGCGCGAAGCCTGCATTACATTTTATATGTATTTGCTTTCGCCTTAGGCTTGAAGATGTATTCTGTACTTGCTTTTTGCCTTTAAGCTGTATTTTGTATTCTGTATTCGCTTTCAACTTAGAACTTAGTACTACCACCTTCTCCCCTACAATTCCGCTACCAGTACCTCCAGCGCGGCATCATCCAGCACATTGATCTTTTTCCGGATCCGCTGCCGTGTTTTTTTGATGGAGTCGGGAGCAATCCCTAACATACCGGCCATTTCCCGCTTCGACAGCTTTAACTTCATTAAGGCGAGTAAACGTTGTTCCGAAGGCGTTAGATCTGGAAATCGCTGTTTCAATTTATCGAAAAATCCTATCTGTACTTTTTCAAATAAATTCCTGAACTCATTCCAGTCACCCTCCGTTAGAATAGAATACTGCCGCAACTTACCGGCGATCTCTTCCTTTTCCTGCAGCATGGTATACTGCTCGGGTAACGAGTTCAGATGATCTATCTCCTGTTTGAACTGATCTATCAACTGGTTCTTCTCGCGTACACTATCAATATAATAGTTCAACTGTGTCACAGCATTCTTTAGCAATTCCTTATCCTTCTTTTGCTTCAGTTGTTGCCTGAAAATAAGCTGCGCGGCGATCACCAGCACCAGCAGGATCACCACAATGATAAAATTGCGTAATAACAGGCTTTTGCTCTTTTCGCTTTCGAGCAGTTTTATTTCCGACAAATGCAGTTCTATCGCTACCTTTTGTTCGGCCTGGCTAAACACCAGTGCATCTCGGCGCTGGTTCAATTTGTAGGCAACCCGCCGGGCCGTATCGAGATAGGAAAAAGCGCTGTCGTACCGTTTCAGGTATTTGAACAAACGCGCCCGCTGCAAGGCATAATAAACGAACGGTCGAACATCCGGCTGCCGGCTGATCACATCCCGGGCTTCATCCAGTTTCACTGCGGCATCGTTCAATTGCCGTTTATCGAGATCGAGATCGGCGAGCATACAAATGGTATTGGCCGCACTCGCCCATTCCCTGCTTTCCATACTCAATGCATAATCGATCTTCAATAAGGGAATTGCTTCCTCATATTGTTCCAGAAGATAATGCACCGAACCGAGGTTACCCGAAATGATACCGATCCAGGGTACGTTTTGCACTGCTTTGGCGGTATCGAGCCCCATATTAAAATACATAACGGCGCTGTCGAATTGTTTCAACTCCCGATATGCAAGGCCAATAGTGTTCAGCGTTCGGATGGCGTACAACGAATTAGTGTACGGGTACTTGATAGCTTCGGTGAGGTATTGTTTCGCTTTTTCATAATTCCCGAAATCGCAATAAATATAACCCAGGTCATATAAATAGCGGCTGGCGTGCTGATAATTTGCATAACCTATTTTCTGGATAATATTATTGGCCTTTATCATGTATTCGAAGGCCTGGGGAAATTTGTCGTGCTTATAATACAACCATCCCATATTATTGTATACTTCGGCTTCGGTTTCTTTAAAACCGGCAGCCAAAGCCATTTCGAGTGCAGCTGTAAAGAATTGAATAGCCTTATCTCCGGAGTGCATCATGTCATGTTCCTTATGGTAATCGCCCATAGCAATAACCGAGAACAATTTTATTGGCATGTCGTGATTGGCGGAAGCCCATTTGTTGATGCGGTTAAGCGCAATCATTGCCTGGGCCGAGTCGAGGTGAATGAGCTGATCGTTATAGATCCTGCGGGCAACAGCAAGCCGTTCTTTTGGCGCTGCCTTCTGCAGCACGGTTAAATAATCGGTTTGACCGGGCCATGCCACGGCCATAACAGGTAGCAGTAAGCACAATAGTGCAACAGTGGTTCTCATGTTTCAGTTCAGTTAGTTCAGAGGTTCTGGTTAATTAACCTGACCTGCAGTAAAGAAATAATTACCCCGCAAAAGAGCAGGAAAACTCTTTTGCACATAGCTCCGGGTGCAATGCAGGCAGGGAGGCTGCAGCAATCATTACGTTAAATGGTTAATGCAGGCAAGAAATCTTACTTCAACAACAATCAATTTGTGCGGAGATAACAGGATTGAAAAACAGTCATTAGAACAATGCGATAATAAAAAATTATTCCCAATATAAAAAACTATTTTTTAAAATAGTACTAACCAACTGCTTTCACAGTCTATTGTTTATTGATTTGTTTACTAAACGAAAAGCAGTTTATAGTTTTAGGTTTATTGTTTATAGTTGAGGGCGAGCGCTGAGCCTTTTTCCTCTTATCCGATGACCTGAGGGAAGATTGCCAACAATAAAGATTGCCTGAATATGAAAACCATAAACAAAAAACTATGTACCATAAACAACCCATAACAATTAATTCATATTAAATTTTATTACATCAAATTATATTCGCGCGTCACTGAAACACTCCTGTTTAAAAATGAAAAAAATATTCTTCACAGCCTGTACGCTTATTTTGTGCCACTCAACCATTACCGCCCAGGATCAGCACGTTGTTCTCATCAGCATAGATGGGTTACGCCCCGAATTTTATAAAGACCCTTCCTGGAACATGGTGCATCTGCGCCAGGCGATGGAAAGCGGCGCTTATGCCGAAGGGGTAGATGGTGTTTTTCCAACGGTGACCTACCCTTCTCATACCACCATGATCTCCGGCGTAAAACCGCTGAAGCACGGTGTTTATTATAATACCCCTTCAGAACCGCTTGGCGTAACCGGTAACTGGATGTGGAAATATGAAAATATAAAAGTGCCTACCCTTTTCAGCGTAGCCAAAGAAAAGGGATTGAAAACAGCCTCCGTTTTCTGGCCTGTGTCTGTAGGCGGACCAGCCACTTACAATATTCCGGAGTACTGGTACCTGCCGAAAGAAAAAGGACAGCCACGTACTATGGGAAAAGCGTTGCAGGAAAACGCCATTCCCGCCGGACTGTATGAAGAGATTGAACAAAACGCAACCGGCAAACTCACCGAACCCGACTGGAACGGTGATTACATTGGCATGGATGAGAACCTCGCCCGCATGAGCGGTTACCTCATCCGTCAATACAAACCTTCCCTGCTGGCCGTGCATTTGGTAACGGTAGATCATTTTGAGCACGAACAGGGTCGCGATGGCGATAAGGTAAGAGCCGCCATTGCCGGCGTTGACCGCGCCATCAAAAGCATTCGCGAGGCGGTACAAAAAGCAGGTATTGCCGATAAAACCACATTTATAATTACCGGCGATCATGGCTTTGTAGATATTCATTCCAGCATTGCTCCCAACACCCTGCTGGTAAAAGCCGGTTTGTACGATCCGCAAAAACCTGAGAGTTGGAAAGCATATTTTCACCAAAGCGGCGGTGCGGCATTTTTGCATTTAAAAGACAAAAACGACAAACAAACCAAAGAGAAAGTAATGCAACTGCTCAAAAGCCTGCCCCAGGCGCAGCAAAATACCTTTTTTATTAAAACCCGCGAAGAACTGGACGCTGTAGGCGCCGATGGCACCGCCGCATTTGCACTGGCCGGAAAACAGGGCTATACATTTAATAATGCGGTAACCGGCGGGTTTATCCGCGCAGCGAAAGGCGGCACGCATGGATTTTTCCCCGATTTTAAAGAAATACAAACCGGCTTTGTAGCGTTTGGGTATGGTATTAAAAAAGGCGCGGTAATTCCGCAAATGAGCCTGGTTGACATTGCCCCGCTGATCAGTAAATTATTACAACTTGATATGCCGGCCGGCGATGGGGTATTGCTGGAAGGTTTGCTAAAATAAGTTTTTTTCTCTATTGATAATTGACAGGGCCTTCCGGTAATCCGGAAGGCTTTTTATTTGCAGGAACTATTGTTTATCACAGGATTCATTGTTATATTTTAAACTGTCCCTTACTAATTAAATACGCACCATGCTGATAAAATAATCCCCCATTAATTCTATAAGTTTACCGGCCTCATTTACTTAAAATAATTGAACGATGGCAAATACATTTAACCATCGTTCAATAAAAATTTTCAGCCCGTTTATCTATCAATAACTGACCGCTTTCATTAAGGCAACAGTTCTTTCAATTTTATTTGCTGAAATACCATATCACTCTGGCTGCCTTCATACAATATACCTATGGTATCATTATCAATACTGGTTAAACAGGAATACCCGCGGCTTTTCCATTCATCGAGCAATATTTTTTTGTTTACCGGCCAGGTAAGTCCGTCGTCATAACTCACTTTGATGGTCATATGATGCCTGATGGTTTTAGAATCGGGATTACTGAATACCAGCATCGATCTCTTTTGCCCTTTCAGCCTATAATCGTGCCTGATGATACTGGCCATACAAACAGGTTCATGCAAAGCACCACGGCTGGCTGGATGTTCAGTCCAGTCCTCACCCCAATTACGGGTTAAGGCAATTACCCGGCCGTTGGTGTCACCAGTATCTGTTTTGTTTTTATTATATCGCATGTTAAGCATAACGGCGCCGTCGCTCAATTCAACGGCCATATTTTCTGTGGTAGACTCTTTGTAAGCGCGTTTACCTGTATGCCATGTATTGCCGCCGTCTTTGCTATAAGTGATGGTAGAAAATGCTTTACCTGTTTTATCGCGGCCCTGGGTTGGAAAAACAATGGTTCCATCACGCAACGTTATGCCCTGCCCCGGCGCCGGCGCCCACAACCACCAGTCATCCTGTTTACACTGGCGGGTAATATTCACCGGTTTGCTCCAGGTTTTGCCATGGTCTTCGCTTTTCACGATCATGAACTGAGCGGTTTGTTTTACGTCAAAACCGGGCTGTGAGCCCCTGTTTTTCCATTGGTGGTTCCAGTCCCTGCTTTCTTCGTTCAGCCCTTCTATCCATTTGCCCTGTTCATTCAATACACCATGCATCCAAAGCCCGGCGATAAAGATGGAACCGGTGTTTTTATCAACCAGGATATTTGCATCAGAAACGCCATTGAATTTCTCCGGTAATCCTCCCCATGCTCCCATATCCATAGCGATCTGCATTGGCAGCCAGGTGTTGCCGCCATCGGTACTGCGGCTTACACCGATATCGATATTTCCCTGCAGGTCGCGGCCGCTTTCACGGCGTACATCATAAACAGCCAATAATGAACCGTCTTTTGCGGTGGCCAATCCGGGTATGCGATACGTATGTACGCTATCCTGGTTATGCTGTCGCAGGGCAATGCCGGTACGTTGAAGAATATTTGACTGGCCGCCGATTTGGCGCGACTTACCATTCAGTACGGCATTGATAGTGTTGATGCAAATAAAATGCAGCAGGGATGCCTCATTTTTCAACTCTACGGAAACCCAGAAGTAGTGATCACCGGGTGATAATGACAGATCGCATTTGATCTTCAGTTTTGCTGCCGGTTTATCTGCGCTTCCTGTCAATTGTAATTTGTCGACATCCCCCAGATTGCGATAACCTGAGTCTGCGCCGGTATAATATAACCTGAGTTGATTTATATCTTTCAACTCAGATGTTCCTTTTGTATCGAACGTCAATTCCGACAAATGCGCATTGGTTAAGGCGGCTGCAACATGAATACGGATACGCGCTACCGGGTTATCCTTTTTTAATTTCAATACAGGCACCTGGTAACGTTGTTGGGTAATAACGATCTCCGGTTCCTTCAGCGGTTCGGCACCAACAACCGCAGTCAAAAAACAAATATAGAAGCAAAATAAAATGGTCTTTGAGATAAGCATTTTCAACTATCAATTTTTTTATACATATTGACGCATATTCAGACTGCAAAGGATTATAAAGAAATCTGCAATAGAGACGCTGCAACCTGTACCCTGTAACTGTATTCTGTATTTTCCCGGCAACTGGCAACCGACTCCCGCATCTCCCCACACTATGAACTATGAACTCGCTAATACCCCGGCGCCTGCACCATGGCAAAATTCTTGTTCAGTTCACTTTGCGGTACGGGGAAGATGTAATATTTATTATGCCAGTTTCTTGTAGAGGTCCTCGTCTTTACATAAAAATCAGGGTCAGTCAAACCTGTACCGGCATATACATTCATACCGGTGAAATCACCGCCCTGGCGGCCTTCTGGCGTATTGGCAATTTTCCACCGGCGCACATCGAAGAAACGGCAACCTTCATAGGCCATTTCAATGCATCGCTCCATTTGAATGAATTTACGCATTTCATCCTGGGTAAAACTGCCAGCCAGCTCCGGGATACCGCCACGGGTACGGATCGCATTCAAATGCTCGAGAATGGCCGGGTTCGAAGGATCCGATTCATTCAATGCTTCTGCATAACTCAAATACAATTCTCCCAACCTTATATACATAGCCGGACGAACGATATTGCCTGAGTTGTTTGATAAATTTCTCGATGGGTTGGTATGCTTGCGCACCAGGTAACCGGTCTTTGGAAATTTCGGTTCACTTCCATTGGCATTTCCTGAATTACCTGCCGGCCAGAATTGCACATGCGTTTGTCCCGATTTGGCTACAAACGGAACCGCGGCGCCATTGAATGTAACGATATTGTAAAAACGCGGTTCGCGATTTACATACATGTTGGAAGTACCGGCCACATAATAACCCGCTTTTGCGGTTGCAGTAAAACCGGTTTCGGTATAGTTGCTGCCCGCTTCATCGATCGCTTTCCCATTGATCATTCTGAATTTATCTACAAATTCCTGTGGCATTACCAGTGAGGCATTGAACGAAGAACCGTTCGCAGCCCGTGGGGCCGCATCATTTTCCCAGGCGGAATAAGCGGTATTGGCGCGGGTCCAGATGCCTTCCGTGCTCCAGCCCTTGGTAAACAGATCGCGGTACGACAAAAAAGCGGCCACAAACGGATCGGCATTCGATAGTTTAAAAATACTTTTTCCATTGGCTATGGCATGGTCTATAGCTGTTTTAGCGGCAGCCGCTGCTTTGGCCCATTTGCCGGCATCATAACCGGTGTTCATCAATTGTTTGCCATCGGGGTTCTTATAATTCGTATAATCGGGATTGCCATTATACAATGGGCTTGCATCAAAGAGCAACACCTGTGCTTTCACCGCATCGATCACCAGTTTGTTAATGCGGCCGGTTTGCGTTGCATCTTCCGATCCGCCCGAAGTCAAATGTTTGTCGGGCACCATTTCCCGGGCAGCATCGAGTTCAGCCAGAATATAAGCAATGCACTCATTCCAGCTGTTGCGCGGTAACTGAAAATCGTCGTCATACCTGGCAACTTTATCACCAACAAGAATTACCGGACCGTATAATTTCATCATCGTCCAGTAATAATATGCACGTAAAAAGCGTGCCTCGCCTTTGTATTGACCAATCAATTCCTGACCATTCGGTTCTTTCAGCAGATTGGTTTCACTGTTATCGATATTGGCCATGAATATATTGGCCATCCGGATGCCCTGGTAATTACTCGTCCAGATATTGACGGTGGTCACCGGACTTAATATTCCACTGGCCTGCAGGGAAGCGGAGTTCAATTCCAATTCTTCGGTAAAATTAGCCCAGTAACGGGCTGACCCGGTTGTTGTTGCCCAGGGATCAATGATATAACTGTAAACTGACGCCAGCCAGTTCTCGGTTTCTGCCTTGTCTTTAAAAATAACATCGGTTGAAACAAGGTCCTTAGGGATATTATCGAAGTAGCCTTTCTTGCAGCTTGTTGTCACACCAAGAAACACTATTATTGTAAGTATATTCTTCATTCTTCAATGCTTTGTATGTGGTGAATGGGGAATGGTCAATGGTGAAATCCGTGCGAGCAGCCTTTCATTATCCCAACATGCCGCGCCCCGCGGGGATTATCGAATTATCACATTAAAATGTCACTCTCGCGCCAAAATTATACGCCCTGATATTGGGATAGAACCCGCCTCTTGTAACTGTAGTCGAGCTGGTTCCGGTATCATTCAGTTCAGGGTCCCAATGCTTCCATCTTGAAATGGTGAACAGGTTGGTGCCGTTGATAAATATCCGCAGGTTTTTAACCCTGTTCCGGCGTAAGATCCCTGAAGGTAATGTATATCCCAGCTCGGCACTTTTCAACCTGATGAAATCTGCAGGATGCAACCACCAGCTGCTCACGAGAAAATTTGAGGTAGGGTCGAGGCTGCTGCTCAACCGCGGATAGAATGGACGTGCATTGGTATTATCGGGTGTCCAGCGATCTTTTATGGCAGCATACAGGTTCGGACTGTTTGCGCCGTTATTAAAAGGTAAAGTGCCATCGCCTGAGCCATAAAGCAACCATACCTTACCAGTACCCTGTATAAAAGCGCCGATATCAAAACCTTTGTAACCAACGGCAATGTTTAAACCATACATCATCTTCGGCGTACCATTGGCATCCACACGCGACACATCAAAATTGTTGATCTGTCCGTCACCGTTCAGGTCGGCATATTTAATATCGCCCACCCGTGGGTTACCTGTCTGTTTTGCCCATTTATCGATCTCCTCCTGGCTTTCAAACAAACCAACCGCTGTATATAATTCTTTTGCATCCACTTCATGGCCCTTCCATTCCATCCACGGATATGGTTGCGGCGCCAATCCATCTTCCAGGTTCTTGTTTTTATTATAGGTAAAAGTGCCGGTGAAAGTTAACCAGGTGTTTTTTGCAAACGACCTGTTATATGAAAGCGACACATCAACTCCTTTGTTCAACACAATACCAATATTGCGGATGGGGTTAATGCCGCCGAAACCCGAAATGGTTGGAATGGTTTGGTCGGCACGAAGTACATCTTCTCTTCTTTCGCGGAATAGTTCCACGATTATTTTGAGATCATTATGCAGGAAATTCATTTCTATACCGAGGTTATGCCGGTAAGATGTTTCCCAGGTGGCATCGGTTGCAATTTGCGATTGCGTATAACCACCGTAGTTTGGTGACAATGAAGATGGCGTTCCGAACTGGTAAACACCTGAAGACGTTTTCGTCAGCATATTCAGGTACAGGAACCTGTTCCCTGAATAACCGCCATTTCCGGTAAGGCCATAGCTATAGCGTAGTTTGAAGTAAGATAATACTTCAGTAACCGGCTTGAAGAAATGCTCGGCCGATACTACCCAGCCTACACCAAATGAAGGGAAGAAACCATAGCGTTTGGCGGGACTGAAATTTTCAGAACCGGTATAGCCGAAATTGCCTTCCACAAAATACCGGTTATTGAACCCATAAGTAGCACGGCCTGTTAAACCGCGATTACGTACCGGTGTAGCTGTTGAAAAATTGGTAGCATTGCCATCGATATACTCCGACTGGTTGAATAACAACAAACCACCCACTTCATGTTTACGTCCGAAGTTCGCCTGGTAGTTTAACGAGGCTTCGGAATACATTCTGCGGTTGGTTGACCGTGCGGAAGCAAATGAAAGCAGGTCGTTGCTGGTATTTAACTGCCGTGTAATGAGAGTGCCATTGGCATCGCGGCCTTCTGCATAATACATGCGGGCAGCGCGCGTGGTGGCTACCGTAGCATCGGTATATACGTCGAATGAGAATAAACCGGAAGCAGACAAACCTTTTACGATCATGCCAAGATCCTGCTTAACCCTGATGTTCGGACGGATAGTTGCCGAATAATCGTACCCCGAGCCAAAACCAAAAGCAAACCGGGCGGGGCTGCTTCGCCCATCGGGCGTACCGGCCCACTGGCCGTTTGAATATTTTGCCGGTATGATGTGCTGCGGAACCCGCAATGCCTGTTCAAATAAATTGTTCGATACATTGGCAACGGCGCCATCATAGGGACCATTCCTTTTATCCACTATGGCAGCAATGCCCAGATCGAGTTTGGTAGAACCTGTTATGTTCACGCCAATGTTGGCTGTGAAATTGTACCGGCGATAATATGATTTGGTATCGTAGCTTTCGTCTTTATAAGGTTTTATTAAACCGGTTTCATTGTAATAACCGGCGGAGATATAATAATTGGCTTTTTCGGCGCCGCCGCTTACATTGAAATTGGCGCGTTGCGTTAAACCGAAATCGCGGAACAGTTCTTTATACCAGTTCGTGTTAGGATAAAGGTCCTGATCAGTGCCGTCGCGATGCAGGGCAATTCTGTCGTCAGTATAAAAAGCATCGCGACCCCGTGTTTGAAGCGCTTCATTATACAATTCCATCCAGGCGGGCGCATCGAGCAATTCCGGCAGCTGAACAAATTGCGTAATGCCCTGGTTCACCTCTACATTGATCTGCGGTTTACCGGCAACCCCGCGTTTGGTGTTGATGAGGATTACGCCATTTGCGCCTCTTGTGCCATACACCGCCGTTGACGTCGCATCTTTCAGTACCGTAAAAGTTTGAATATCTTCAGGGTCAACATCATTGAAACTTCTGTCGGGCACACCATCGATAATGATCAGCGGCGTTCTGGTGCTGGTTCCAAAAGTTGAAACGCCCCGTACAAGTACACTGGCATTATCAGCACCGGGTCCCCCACCCCTCGACGTGGTAATAACACCGGAGATCCGTCCGGCCAGCATACCGGCAATATCGCGTGCGGGCAATTTCAGATCTTCAGGCGTAACGGTTGCCTGCGAGCCTACTACGCTTACTTTCTTTTGCTGACCATAACCGATAACAGTTACCTCATCCATACTACCGGCTACAGGTGAAAGTTTAACGTTGAGATCAACCCGGTTCTTTACCGGAAAACGTTCGAAACGATAACCGGTGTAGGAAAATTCAATGGAGTCGGCGGGGTTTACGTTAATTGAATAAAAGCCCTCCCTATTGGTGGCCGTAGCTATTGTTGTATTGTAAATTCGGATGGTTACCCCTGTCAGGGGTTTATCCAGTTCGTCGGTAACTTTTCCGGAAACGGTCAAAATACGGTTCTGGGCACTGGCGATGGCCGCCAGGAGTATAAGCGCTACAAATGGCAACAGCAAATACCATTTGCCAGCTAGCAATGGCGATTTTTTCAAGGTCATTAGCGTTAGTTTTTTTGTGCTGGGTTATTATCTGGATGTTGAAATGAATGGACAGTGCAGGGAATAATGCGGGTGAACAGACAGCCACCACAAATAGCAGTTTTTTTTCATGACAGGCATTTTTAAAGCGTTAGTTGTTATTATGTTCTACATAACAAAAATGGAAAAAAGATTCGGTATTCCAAAAAAATTATCCTTCTTCTTTCAATTTAGTAACATAAAATGCTCATTTTAAAGCAAAAACAGGGATTTTGGAAATGTCTGGCGGGAAATATTATGTAGGTCTTATTACTCGTTCATCTGCCGGGTTTGGCGGCGGATTATGGGTAATAGCGATTCGGAATTGGAGATAAGGAATTTGGAATTGGCCCCGGGTATCGGGTAGCAGTTTGTTCTTCGGTGAATAGAAGTTTTTTATAACATTGAAGGCGGAGCGAAGTCAAAATCGGAGCAAAGGGGGCGAGCGAAGCCGCAACGTGTAACAACTAACTGAATAACTTTCATTCACCAAAAAGCCCCATTGTTTCCATCGAAACAACAGGGCCTATAACTTAAATCATTGCAATTTCTACAATCTCAAATCTGCAATCACCAATATTACAAACCGGCTTCAATATCAAACTTGATGGTAGCTGTACCTTCAAGTGTTGTTGTAGTAGCGCGGCGTGCTGTTGCTTTAACTTTGTAATAGAAAATAGTTGCACCGAAATGATCCTTCAGGTCAACATCGCTTACAGTAAGATCTAAAGAAGTAGCGTCCGTGTCGGGAATGTTTGACTTGCTGGCGAATGTGATGTAGTTAACAGGCGTGATCGCGTTTGAAGCGAAACCCGCTTCTGCAGCACTGAACGAAGACCAGTTATCATCCTGTGTTGATTTTGTAAGATTCAAAGTGATGCTTTTCACTTTTACTTTCTTAATGTTGCCGATACCGAGGTCAGGATTTTCTTTTTTCAAAACACTGTCAATATTAATTCCCCATTGAAAAGCGGTTTCCTGTATATTGCCGGAAGCGACCGGATCAATGGTAAATTTAACATCCGCTGTTTGAAGAGGAACGTTGATCGTAACCAGGTCTTTAACCTTGTCGCAAGAGGTAAAAAGGGTACTAAGAGCTAATACGGTAACAAATCCAAGAGATCTGTACAAAATTTTCATGATACTGATTTTGGGTTAAATGTGGTTTCTATAAACGTGTAAATATAATAATTTTGTATGCGTCCCCTATAGTAAAAAGACGTGAATGCAGAAATTTTGTATGTGTATGAACGTTTGTTGTATGTGAATGAAATAAAACTTCAATAATTTTTCAGTAAATCATCAATAATTCACCATGCTTCACTTGGAAGTCTCAATTTTTTTTATAGCTGTATGCGGAAAGGTATACCGGTGAAGGTAAATTTACTGGTAGTAATACGCAATTGAAGTGGGCATGCGGGTGGTTGGTCTACCGCAGGGAGGAAAACTATCAGAGATCAATAAATAAAAAGGCTGCCGGCAATCATATGGTTGCGGCAGCCCTTTTTCTTACATTAATATAAGACATTACTCTTTCGCTTTTTTGATCAGAGGCAATTTTGCAAACTGAACCAGTACCGTGTCGCCTTCAACCATTGTCGATTGCAGGAGATGATTCTTAACATTTATTGCAGGAATTTCTGCAGGCATTGTAACACAATTATCAGTTTTTACCACATAGGTCAATAAAGGAGCATAGTAATTTACACCGGTTACGATCAAAGGAGTAATTTTCCGGAAAGTGCCACAGCTGCCATCAGGGCAATCTGTAAAGGCATTGTATTCTGTAACATGATTGACTAACGCAGCACATGTTGAATTGGCTGTAGGGATCGGGGTAGATGTATATTCAGCAACCAGCATCAGGGAATCTTTATAACCTAAGATCTTCATGTTAACCCCATTCACATTAACCCGGTTGTCGTTCAGAAAGTGCAGGATGTTATTACTCAGGGGAACAGGAACAGAATTCACGTTCAGATAAAAACTATTCTTCATTTCATCACTGATATTACGATTCATGAAACCCTGGATGAAAGCAGGATCGGTGATCACTGTGTTATTTGTATACAGGGCAAGCTCTTTAATTTCCATAGATTCACCGGGATAATAAGACTCAAGAATGGTGTCTCCCGGAACATCAATTTCAGATTTGTCTTTCTTACATGCATTTAAAAATGCTACAGACACTAACAAAGGGAGCAGGATTTTGTACTTCATCGCGTTTATTATTATAGTTTATATAGAATACATGATACTATGGTTGATGAGCACACACACCTCGGCTATTACAGCCGCAACGATGCGTCTATTTACTTTTTCTTCCCGGCTAAAGCTTCGCTAATAGTAATACAGTAAGGCTTTACACCTTATTCTTCCGGCAGTTAGGGGCTAACAATTGTTCAATGTAGGCAAAACAACAGGCAATTTTCGTTTCTGCAATAGATAAGACAAGCGGTTTGCAGATGTAGTTAAAACTCTTTGTGGCAATCTGGATCTTTCGTTTCCTGCAATCGGTGGGATTTGATTATCAGGGATGGCAAGTATTTATAATTGTCAAAATTATACATATCAGTTTACATAAACAACAGCTTCGTAAAAAAAGTTCTCTACTAAGAGAAGATTTATAACCGGGAAGTTGCATCTGCCTGTAAATTTCTTTTTGAATAAAATGTAATCGTTTTAAATAGGGTAAATCAATAACGAGTACTGCTTATAATACTCCATAAATAAAAAACTCCTGCATTGAAATACAGGAGTTCAGGATAATCATTTGTACCTCGAATAGACATTCAAAGCTGAACGATTATCGCTGTACGAAATAAAATGCAAATTGTCCCTTGTGCCGCGGGGCGTTGGCCCAATGGCCGGGTTCTTTGCTATTATTGATTATTATACTCACTTTAAAGAATACACTCTTTATCTTTTTTACCCATTCGCCATAAGTTAAACGTGTTCAACAGGGATCAACAACTTGTTCTAAAAAAAACTACCAATTATTAATACTACACATTACCGTAAAGGTTCAAACGCCAAACCATCCTGCACTCTCCTGTTTGAAAAAAAGCAAACTCAAATAATACTGATCGCCAGTTTAGTTCACTCAGACTATGTTGCCCCAACAGCTACAGGTTGTGAAATGGGTGCAGGTTTATCAACAAACCGGCTGATTGCAGCAACAGATCTTCTCCGGTGCCCGGTAAACCGGAACCGGTGCGTTTTGACCAGCTTTGTTTTCAGGAAAATTCAATTGAAGCAGGAAGGCAAAAGATAGTTTCATATGACAATCGTTAAGGTTATACAATAGCACATTGGCGCTTGTTTCCAGGCTGCAGCTAACCCGGCAGCTTTTAAATATGAATATCTTCTGCCGGAAGATTTTACAAACCTATTATTACCCAGCGAATTAGAGGTACGGATTTTGATCTTTATGGTTTGATTTTTATTCAATTCAGTCTAAAAAACGGTATTGCGGATTTTGAATAGTCATATTCACACTTATGACTTTAAATACTGATATGGAAATCAAATTTTCCCTACTTTTAACCCGCTAACGATTACGGAAAGGGGGGAAAAACATGCGTTGTAAAGCCATAGGCACGCTTTCTTTATTGCTATTGCTGGCAACATGCTCAGTTGCCTGGAATTACCCGGTAAAATACCTCGGCATCGACCAGGGATTATCGAATAATGTAGTTATTACAATTTACCAGGATTATAAAGGATTTATGTGGTTTGGCACCTACGATGGCCTCAACCGCTATGACGGCTATGGTTTTAAAATATTCAGGAACGTCATTGGCGACAGTACCTCCCTGAATAACAATACCATTTATACTATTGAGGGCGATAAAGAGAACAATATCTGGGTGGGCGGGCTGAAAGGCGCCTGCGTGTATGATCCGATCAGATCGAATTTTTCGCGGTTACAATACAGAGCTTTCAATAATGGCCACTTGCATTACCTGCAGGATAATATCCATTCCATAAAAGCCTCCGCCGCCGGTTATATGCTCATCGGTACCCAGCAAAATGGTTTACTAATATTTGATAACAAACGCTCGGCCGGTATCCAGATCCCGTTTCAGCAAAATGGCTCCTATGATGTTACCGCTGTAGAACCCGATAAACAACACAATACCATCTGGGTCTTTATTCAACAGGTTGGCCTCTGCCGGTACGATCATTCAAAAAAAACCCTGCAGCTTGTCAGTAATGCTTTTAAACAGGCCAATAGCTTAAAAGCCGATAAACAGGGTAATCTCTGGCTGGGAAACGAAAATGGCCTTTATCACTTCAACATTTCCACCCGGCAGTATTCAGGTAATTACCTCCCCTGGCGCAGCAAGATCGTTAACCTGAATTTCGATAAACAGAATGTATTATGGATCGGTTCAGATGGCAATGGCCTGCTGCAACTACGCCCCGGAGAAACAAAAGCATCCCCGTTTGTTTCAGCCACCGGTAAATCGCTGGTGAACAGCAATGCCGTGTATGCAGTTTACGAAGATGCAGACGGCCGTAACTGGGTCGGCACGTTGCGTGGCGGCATCAATATGATAGCGCCGCACACAAGCTCATTTACGAACATAACGTATAATCCGCCGGGGAACGACAACCTCGTCAACAACTTCATTCTTTCGTTCTGCGAAGACGAAAAGAACAATCTCTGGGTAGGAACCGATGGCGCAGGGCTCCGGTACTGGAACCGGAAACAAAATACCTTCACTCAATACATCAACAGCAGCACCACCGGCAATTCCATCAGCAGTAATTTCATAACAAGTATTGTTAAAGACAAGCATAATGAAATATGGGTCTCCACCTGGCTGGGCGGCATCAACCGTTTTAATAAAAGCACCGGTACCTTTACCCGCTACGATTGCTACAACCCGGTAACGCATGAAAAAGAGAATAATGTGTGGCTGTTGTACCTCGACGCCCAAAGCAGGTTGTGGGCCGGCGCCACCAACGAAGGCAGTTTGTACCTGTTCAATGATCAAAGCAACCGGTTTGAGCTGTTCGACAATAAAATCACCAACCTGCAATGTATTGCCGAAGACCGGCAGGGCGGCTTCTGGGGCGGCAATTATTCTACCCTCTTCCGCATAGATCGCAACAACAAAAAACACCAGCGCTATAATATAGGTTATACCCTGCGCTGTATTCATGAGGATGCGAAACACAATTTCTGGATCGGCACCCAGGAAGGCGGCTTACTATTATTCGATCGTACAACAGGCAAATACAAACGTTTTACCACAGCCGACGGTTTGCCCGGCAATTCCATTCTGCGGATGCTGGAAGATGCTGCCGGTAACTTATGGCTAAGTACCTATAGTGGCTTGTGCCGGTTCAACCCCCACACAAAAACATGCCGTAACTTTTCTCAATCCGACGGACTGCAAAGCAACCAGTTCAGTTTCAATGCAGCCCTTGCTTTGAGTACCGGCGAATTTCTTTTCGGCGGCATCAAGGGCTTCAATATTTTTTATCCCGACAGCGTACAGGATGAAGCTGAACAACCAGCCATTTTTTTGACCGGACTAAAAATAAACAATGCGCCCGCCGAAGGGAATGATCAATACATTACCGCCAGAACGCTCGACCGTATTGACGAGGTCACCATTCCTTTCGACCGCGCGGTGGTATCCCTCGATTTCCTGGCACTGGAATACGATGGCGCCGACAAGATCAATTACGCTTACTTCTTACAGGGCTGGGATAAAGACTGGAATTATGTGAACCGCATCAGAACGGCCAACTACTCGCGGTTGCAGGAAGGAAAATACCAGTTCAGGGTGAAGATCATGAACCCCGACGGCACCTGGGGCAACGAAACCCGCCTTCTGAATATTATCGTGCTGCCGCCGTGGTACAGAACGTGGTGGGCCTATTTATTATATGCGGCATCCTTTGCCGGCATTATATATATCTACATTCGCTACACCCGCACGCAGGAAAGGTTACGCTACGAAATCAAACTGGCGCATGTAGAGAATGAAAAAGAAAAAGAATTAATGGAGCGAAAGATGACTTTCTTCACCAATGTGTCGCATGAATTCAGAACACCGCTTTCACTTATCATCAACCCGCTAAAGGAAGCGCTGCATACAGCGCCTCGCAACGATCTGAAAACCGCCTGGCGCAATGCCCGCCGTTTGTTAAGCCTGGTTGATCAGTTACTGCTATTCAGAAAAGCAGACAATGGCTCCGATACCTGTACAATCGCCCCCATCGACATTATTCACCTTTGCGATGAAGTTTACCAGTGTTTTGTGCACCAGGCAAAAATGAGAAACATCGATTTCCGCTTCACTACGGCATCTCCGTCTGTAACCATTTATGCGGATTATGAGAAGATAGAAATTGCCCTTTTTAACCTGTTGTCCAACGCGTTTAAATTCACGCCGGATAATGGCTCAATCATTTTTAGTGTTCTCGAAACAAATAATACGGTGATCCTCGATATTCGCGATACCGGCTGCGGCATCGATGCGGCCGACAGCCAGCGCATATTTGAAAAGTTTCAACAGGCAGGGCATGGCAAACGGCAATCGGGTTTCGGTATCGGGCTATTCCTGGTAAAACAATATATAGAAAGCCATAATGGCACGGTAACCTGTACCAGTGCGCTGAACCAGGGCACCACATTTACCATTACTTTTTTCAAAGGTTACAGCCACCTGCCCGCCCACTACAATTTTGTTTCCGGCGAAGTGGATGAAAAGCATGATCTGCTGAAGGAACTGGCCGTGGAGGTTGACCAGCAACCTGAAGAAGAAAATCAGCCGGCACCCGCTAAACAGGAAGGTAAACAGGCGGAAGAAGTGGTGACCCGGAAAAAATCGATCCTGTTGATAGACGATAACCGGGAGATCACCCAATACCTGCAACAAATGTTCGAAAACAATTACCTGGTGTATGCAGCAGATAATGGAGACGACGGGTTCAAACTGGCCCAGCAGCACACGCCCGACCTGGTTATCAGCGACATCAATATGCAGGGTATGGATGGACTGGAGCTCTGTTCCAAATTGAAACAATCCGACATCCTTGGTCATATTCCCGTGATCCTGCTCACCGCCTCTACCGCCACCGATATGAAATTAAAAGGTATTGAAGGCGGGGCCGACGATTATATTACCAAACCGTTCGATAAAACACTGCTCCTGGCAAAAGTGGAAACCATTTTGCGAAACCGCAACCTGTTGCAGCGTTTCTTTTTTGACAGCATCACCCTGAAAGAAACATCCACAAAAGTGCCGGCTGAATACCAGGAGTTCCTGCGTAAATGCATTTCGGTGATAGAGCAGAACATCGATACCGAAGACTTTACCATCAAAAAATTCTCCCAGGCAATGGGTATGAGCCATCCGGCTTTATATAATAAGGTGAAATCGATCTCGGGACAGTCATTAAATGCCTTTATCCGTTCTATCAGGCTCCGGCGTGCTGCGGTGCTCATGTTAACGGAGAACATGAACATCAGGCAGGCCGCCTTCCAGGTAGGTATCAATGATGTTCGCTACTTCCGCGAACAGTTTGTAAAAGTATTCCATATGACACCCTCGGAGTATATAAAGAAATACCGCGGTGCATTCAATAGAGATCATAATGTAATAAAAAATGACTTATGAGGGTACAAGGTTACCAGATGCCGGATACCAGGGAATACAAAATACAGTGTACAGGTGCAAAGAAATACAGGTATGGTTCCCGGCTGCCAGGACATTATTTCAAATCATCCGCCACTGGTCCAACTGTCCTGAGCTTCCGCCCCTGAAACCGGCAACTGGTAACCGTAACAGGTACAGCTGTATTCCATTATCACATTATCAAATTAGCATATTATCACATTAAATTCACCCCCCTCATTTTAGTGATTTACCCCCTCTTTTCCCCCTTTCACCTACCTACTTTGCGGTTGTAAGACGCACAACGCGAAACGCATAACGTCAAATGTTACATCCCGAATTTCGGGCTGTCTGAAAATATCAGGTAGAAAAGCCTTCAACATTAAACGTTCAGCCTTTAGCCTTAAGCGTTCAGCGTAATTGATTTTTTTAACTAAACGAGCTTGTTCGTATGAACCAATTTCTGCACCTGCAAAACAGGGCGGCCGGTTCTTTGTTTACCCGGACCGTCAAACAAATTCTTCTAATTGCCTTTTTTCATGTAACCAGTTTAACATTATTCGCCCAGTCACCGGTACAGGGTAAAGTTACCACCAATGAAGGTCCATTGGCTGGTGTTACCGTAACAGTTAAAGGCACGCAGACCTCCACCATCACCGATATGGCCGGTAAGTTTTCCATATCCGCCGCCGATAGATCGGTGCTGGTGTTCACACATATTAATTATGTAATGCAGGAGATCACCGTGAATGGTACTGATGAGATCAATGTAACCCTGACCCCAGCCAACAGCAACCTCAACGAGGTGATCGTGATCGGGTACAACACCCAAAAGAAAGCCACGCTCACGGGATCCGTTTCCGTCGTAAAAGGCGCCGACATGGTAAAGAGCCCGCAGGTAAACGTTTCCAACTCACTGGCGGGTCGTGTATCGGGCATCATCCTCAATAACCGCAGTGGTGAACCCGGCTACGACGGCTCCAGTATTTCCATTCGCGGTAAAGGCACTACCAATAATAACGATGTGCTGATTGTGGTTGATGGCGTACCGGGACAGATCGGCGGGCTCGAACGCTTGAACCCGAACGACATAGAAAGCATGTCGATATTGAAAGACGCTTCTGCCGCCATCTACGGTAGCCGTGCCGCAAATGGCGTAATTCTCATTACCACCAAACGCGGTAAAACAGGTAAACCATCCATTTCAGTCAGCTACGATCATGGCTTTTCCTCCCCTACCCGTTTACCCAAAATGGCCGATGCCGCAACTTATGCAACCATCAGCAATGAAATTGCTTATTATAATAACCCGGCGGGCGGTATGAACCAGCAATATACTGCAGCAGACATTCAAAAGTTTGCCGATGGTACCGATCCGCTTAACTTTCCCAATACCGATTGGGCAAAGACAACTCTGAAAAAATCCACCGGGCAGGACAATGCCAATGTTTCGATCTCGGGCGGTTCAGAAAATGTTCGTTATTATTTGAGCGCAGGTTTCCTTAGCCAGGATGGGTTGTACAAAAACGGCGCCGCCAAATACGATCAATACAGCTTCCGCTCGAACATCGACGCCAATGTAACGAAAGACTTTAAAGTGAGCCTGTATTTATCGGGCCGTGAAGAAGACCGGCAATTTCCCACCTCGTCTGCAGGTAATATCTTCCGTTCTATCTATCGGGCCTACTCAACTATTCCGGCCTTCTACCCCAATGGTTTGCCTTCAACCGGTATTGAAGGAAATAACCCGGCATTGATGGCAACCGACATCGGCGGGTTAAGCAGAAATCCCGGCCAGGTCTTCAATGGCATATTGAAAAGCAGTTATAACATTCCCGGCGTGAAAGGTTTATCGGCAGAAGGATTTGCTGCGGTAGACAAATCGTGGTACTTCACAAAAACATTCAACACGCCTTACGTTTTATACTCTTACGACAAAGGCACTGATAATTATAACCCAAGGATCGTAGGCGGCAGCAATAACGCAGCCACCCTGAACGAAAGCCAGGAGAACAGAACGCAGATCACTACCAACGTCAGGTTGAACTACATAAACAGTTTCGGCGATCATAACATCAATGCATTTGTTGGTTATGAGCAAAGCGAAATGAAGAGCGAAACCTTCGGCGCTTCCCGCATAAATTTCCCTACGGTTCAAACACCTGAATTATCGCAGGGCGGCACCGCGGCTACCGACCGCGACAATAGCGGCAGAAGCAGTAACTACACCCGCAAAAGCTATCTGGGAAGATTAGCCTATAACTATGGCGAACGCTACCTGCTGGAAGCGCAAATGCGTATTGATGGTTCATCAACTTTCCCCAGCGGCAAACGGTATGGTTATTTCCCTTCAGTATCTGCAGGCTGGCGCATTTCCAATGAAAACTGGTTCCGCGATCTTCCGTTCATCAACGAATTGAAGCTGCGGGCATCCTATGGCGTATTGGGTAACGATAACGTAGCCATGTTCCAGTACCTGAACAATTATTCCTTCAACAGCCAGGTAGTATTAGGGCCCGGCATAGTACCCGCCATCGACCTTACCAAACTGGCCAATTCACAAATACATTGGGAAGAAGCGCGTAAGACCGATATCGGCGTGGAAGGGGTCGTTTTCAGGGATATCTCTTTTGAATTCATCTGGTTCAGGCAGCAACGCACCAATATCCTGGCCACCCGTAACGCGTCCATTCCTGCGGTAACGGGTATCGTAAATCCGTTTGGCTCCGACCCGCTGGTGCCTTCCGAAAATATAGGAGAAGTAAACAGCAATGGTATTGAAGCCACCTTAGGCTATAATAACCGTAAAGGAAAATTCCATTATGGCGCTTCTGCCAACATAACCTATGCAAAAAACAAGATCATCTTTATTGATGAAGCGCCGGCCGTACTTGCCTGGCAAAAACAAACCGGTGGGCCAATGAACAATTACCTGTTGTATAATTCCATTGGCATCTTTCGCAGTGCAGACGAGATCAATAAATACCCGCACCTGAGCGGCGCACAACCCGGCGACCTGATACTGCAGGACTTTAACGAAGATGGAAAGATCACTGCCGACGACCAGGTAAGAACAAAATATGGCAACATTCCCCAAATCACTTATGGGATCCTGTTGAATGCCGATTACAAATCGTTCGACGTATCTGTCGTTTTTGCCGGACAAACCCGCGTAAGCCAGTTCGTACTGCCTGAGTCGGGTACGGTTGGTAATTTTTACAGCAGCTGGGCCGATAATCGCTGGAGCCCGTCCAACCCCAATGGTTCTTATCCACGTGTTGACACGCGCACATCGGCTTCTGTGAACGGCGGCTTGTACCCCAGTACTTTCTGGCTGAACAACGCCTCCTTCCTGCGCTTAAAGAACATTCAGCTCGGTTATAATATCGAAGGTCCTGCATTGACAAAAATGAAACTGCAATCATTGCGGGTATACCTGAGCGCCTTCAACCTGTTCACCATTACAAAAGTGAAAGACTACGATCCGGAAGGTGATAATTACAGCGGACAGTTCTATCCGCAACAACGAATTATAAACCTGGGAATTGGATTAAGATTTTAAACAGTAAATCGGCAGACAATGAAAACTACCATATTTCGGAATATTTTTTATACAGCGTGCATTGCATCGGCGCTTACCGCCTGCAGAAAAGATTTTCTTACCATTCAGCCAACAGACCGGG
>CBIHPC010000066.1:0-24733 GCA_966211305.1 uncultured Niastella sp. | reverse complement strand
GTTTCAAGGTCCGATTCTGCCAGCGGCCTGATCTTACCGGTATGTTTCCTGATAAAATCGATCAGTTCTTCATCGGGACGGGCAATGTTTTTTTGTGCAAAATGAATGTGGTCAAGAAGATCGTTTGAATTTTTATCTATATTCTGAACGTCTACGGCGACATCGAGATAAAATGTGCCTATACCAGGTAAGTTCAGTCTCTTATTCTGGTAAAAATACTGTGCTACTAGAACCGAAATTTTCAAGAGATTAAGGATTTTTGGCGTAAGTTAAGTATTATTTATCGCTGCCACAATACACGAATACGGAAGTTATTACTTTTGCGGGAAGTTTATTCGATTGTGGATTAATTTATTATGCATGCTTACGGAATCAGAAAAGCGGTTTTTGGAGTACTGGGAAGCTAACCGGTTACGCGAAAAAAAGATCAATAAACAGCTGTTATTGGGCCTTCCCATAGGGCTGTTGTTTGCAGTTCCCGTATTAATTTTATTATTTTCAGGCCGGTTGTGGTACCAGCGCGCCAGTATGGAGGCAAACAGCCAAAGCAGTCCGGTCGTACTAATAATTGCTATAATATGTATTGCTGTTTTTGTGGCTTTATTTTATAAACGCCATCAGTGGGACCAGCGGGAGCAGCATTATCTGGAACTTAAAGCCAGGGAAGAGAAAGAAGTGGGGGAATAGCACCCTGGTATGGATAAGAAGCTGTTACAAGTTACATGTTACAGGGCAATTCAAACGAATACCACGTTGCATTTGCCCTGAACCTGGAGCCTGCAACCTGGAACCTGCAGCCAAAAACAAGCAGCTAACATCTCTGTATCGTTGTCTTTTACCTGGCTAATCATAAACAAATCAATTTCTAATGAGAAATCTTGTTTGGGGTTTTCTGTGCTTTGTCCTTTTTTATAGCTGTAAAAAAGAATCGGGTTGCGGCTACGGCGACCAGAACATTGTGGCTCCGGCGAACGAACAACAGGATGTAGAAACATATCTTACTTCTAATAATATTGATTCGGTGAGTAAAGACGCAAGCGGTTTGTATTACCAGGTCTTCGATCATGGTGAAGGCAACAGCAATCCCGGTCTTTGTTCGCAGGTTGAATTAACGTATACGGGTAAACTCACCAACGGAACTGTCTTTGAACAGAAAAGTACCGCATTTACACTGGGTTCATCCATTGAAGGATTTCGAAAAGGGATTCCGCTTATTAAAAAAGGAGGGCATATGAAACTGTATATTCCACCCGCACTGGCATATGGTTCAAAAGAAATAAAGGATGAAAGCGGGAAGGTCATCATACCGGCCAATTCCATTCTTGTCTTCGATATCTCGCTCAGTTCGTTCTATTAGAGTATTAACCGCGTTACGGTTAAACTAACATTTGTTATTTTCACCTACATTTGCCCAAAATGCAGCCCTTTGCCACACGAAGCTATTTCCGTATTCGACATATTTAAGATAGGTGTAGGTCCATCCAGCTCCCATACACTGGGCCCCTGGCGTGCCGCCCTGTTATTTTTACAATCCCTTGAACAGAAGCGCCAGTTGTTACAGGTAACCTCATTACAGGTGCTGTTGTATGGCTCGCTTGCCAAAACAGGCAAAGGGCATGGTACCGATGTGGCCGTGCTGATGGGTTTAAGCGGCGAAGATCCTGTAACCTGCGAGGTAGAACTTATCGACGAAAAAGTACAGCACATCCGCACCACCAAAAAGCTATTGCTGCATGGCAAACATGAAATAAATTTCGACCCGGCAACGGGTGTTGAGTTCCTGTTCACCGAATCGTTGCCCTATCATCCCAATGCATTAACATTCATGATCACCCTCGTTAACGGCGAACAACATGCCGCCACGTATTACTCGGTGGGCGGTGGTTTTGTACAGCAGGAAGGCGAGCAGGGGGCGGCAACCGCTTCGGTGCAATTGCCTTTTCCTGTTAACAATGCCGGGGACCTGCTGCACTGGTGCCGTAAAACGGGGTTAAGCATCAGTGAAGTGGTAATGGAAAATGAGCACAGCTGGCGCAGTGAGGAAGAAACCCGCAGAGGCGTTTTGAAAATATGGCAGGTGATGAAAGAATGTATGTACCGCGGATGCCATAGCCAGGGGATGCTGCCTGGCGGCCTGCAGGTAAAAAGAAGGGCCGCAGACCTCAATAAAAAGCTGTTGCAGGGCAAAACGTATGAGGATTATGATTCATGGATAAAGGCAATTCGCGCCGGTGGCAGCGATTTTAAATACATCCTCGACTGGGTGAGCTGTTTTGCGCTGGCCATTAATGAAGAAAATGCATCTTTTGGCCGGGTGGTAACGGCGCCTACCAACGGCGCGGCCGGCGTAATTCCGGCAGTATTGCATTACCTGGTAGTGTTCTGCGACGGGAATAATGATGAAAAGGTCCTACAGTTCATGTTCACCGCTTCTGAAATAGGCAGCATATTCAAAAAGGGCGCTACCATTTCAGCTGCAATGGGCGGGTGCCAGGCTGAAATTGGCGTATCCTCTGCCATGGCAGCTGCCGGGCTTACAGAAGTACTTGGCGGCAGCCAGCGCCAGACGATGATGGCGGCGGAAATTGCCATGGAACATCATTTGGGATTAACCTGCGATCCCATTGGCGGACTGGTTCAAATTCCCTGTATTGAACGAAATACCATGGGCGCTATAAAAGCCATTACCGCGTCGCAACTGGCGCAGCAAAGCACGCCCGATTTTGCCAAGGTATCGCTTGATAACGTTATAAAAACAATGTGGGATACGGCCATCGATATGAGCCATAAGTATAAAGAAACTGCCGAGGGCGGGTTAGCGGTGAATATACCGTTGAGTTTGCCTGAATGTTAAATACAGCTGAAAGCCTAAAGCTCAAAGGCAAAAGCGAATACAGCTACAGCAAAATTCGTTGTATTTGCTTTGGGCTTTAGGCTTTTAGCTTTCTGCTTTCTTCTTCTAATTCAAACCCGGATTCACATCAACCTGCGTAACATCCAGGTCACTGTAATCGTGTAATACGTTGTACAACGTATCGCGTTCAACAGGCTTTCTTTTTGCCTGTTTTATCAACGTTACCAGCTGGGTAGTGCTCATAGCCGGGTTTTGTTCTTCGGAACCAGCCATGGAGTATATTTTGGTAGAATCGTCGATGGTGCCGTCGATATCATTCACCCCGAACGATAAAGTAAGTTGTGCATTATGACGCCCCAGCATGGGCCAGTAGGCTTTCAGGTGCGGGAAGTTATCCATATACAGGCGGGCAATGGCATACATACGCATATCCTCTATCACCCCCGATTCGGCCACGTCGCTCATGTCGTTCTGCTTATTGCGGAACTTAAGCGGAATGAATGTATTGAAACCGCCCGTTTTATCCTGCAACTGGCGAAGGCGTTCCATATGGTCTATACGATGTTTGTATTCTTCTATATGACCATACAGCATGGTGGCATTGCTATGCATACCGAGGTTGTGCGCAGCTTCATGAATTTCGAGCCAGCCGTTGGCATCCACTTTATCGGCGCAGATCTTTTCCCTGATCTCGGGGGCGAAGATCTCGGCGCCGCCGCCGGGTAAAGAATCCAGTCCGGCCTCGTGCAGGTATTTCATGCCTTCGGCTGCGGTCTTCTTCGCTTTGCGGAACATATAATCCAGCTCAACGGGGGTAAAACCTTTGATATGCAGTTCGGGCCGGTGTGCTTTTATTTTACGCAACAGATCGGCAAAGAATTCAAGGTTCAGTTTGGGGTGAACGCCGCCAACGATATGCACTTCGGTAACCGGTTTGCCATCATAGCTTTTCACTATGTTCAGCATTTGATCGGTGGTAAGTTCCCAGCCTTCTTCACGGTGCGCATACAGGCGCGAATAGGAGCAAAAGGCGCAGGCGAACACACACACGTTGGTAGGCTCTATATGAAAATTTCTGTTGAAATACGTGGTATCACCATGCAGGCGCTCGCGTACAAAATTGGCCAGGGCGCCTACAAAGGGCAAACCGCCTTTTTCGAATAATAACAATCCGTCTTCAGGGGAAATACGTTGTTTGTTTACTATTTTTTCGCCGATAATACGAAGGGCGGGATCCTGTTCCGCTGCTATAACCTGCTGAATGTTAGTACTCATTTGATAGGGATTTGCTTCCGTTCTACTTGTAACAAAAGATCGGGTGTAAAGTTACGGAAAACGTGAAAGACCAATGTGCTAATGTGATAATGAATACAGCCTAAAGGGGAAAGGCTAAAGCCGAAGCAATACAGCAACAGTTTTTTGCCAGCGCTCTATCGCATTGGCAAATCCGTTATCTGTATCCATTAGCATAATATCTATTGGGTACTATAGAATACAACTGAAAGATGAAAGCCAAATACAGCTGCAAGCTACGCGCTGCAAGCTTCAGGCAAACACAGAATACAGCTGAAAGCCTAAAGCAAATACAGAATACAGAAAGCCGAAAGCAACAGAATACAGTCGGAAGCTATAATCCGCGAATAGGGTATTTCATTAGCATATTAGCACATTAGCTAATTATCACATTACATTAGAGCCCCTGCTATCGTGCCGCACATCAAACACGCAATAGTACCGCCGATAAGCGCCTTAACGCCCAGTTCGGTTAGGTTGCGGCGCTGATTGGGCGCCAGTTGGCTGATGCCGCCGATCTGGATGCCGATGGAAGCGAAATTGGCAAAACCACACAGCGCATAGGTGGCTATAAGGATCGATTTGGGATCGGTTATTTGTCCGGATGATTTCATGCTGCCGAAAGAAATATAGGCAACAAACTCATTGAGGATGGTCTTCTCGCCCAATAGCTGCCCCACCTGTATCATCTCCTGGCTTTTGACGCCAATAAGCCAGGCAACGGGGGAGAACACATAGCCGAGGATCATTTGCAGGGATAATGAATCGTAGCGGCCGTTGGTTACACGGGCAATATCGTCATTGATGCTGAACCAGTAGCCAACAGAACCCAGGATCCAGTTGCACAAATACATTAAGGCGGTAAATACGATAAGCATGGCGCCTACGTTCACGGCCAGTTTAAGGCCATCGGTTGTGCCCAGGGAAATAGCGTCGAGAAAGTTATCGCCTATTTTTTCTTTAGGCACTTTCAGCTCTTTGATGATGGTTTCATTTTGAGGAAACAATATTTTCGATACAACGATGGCGGCCGGGGCGCTCATGATGCTCTGGCTTAGCATATGTAATGCGAAATACTTTTGCTGCACGATATCATTACCGCCGAGGAAACCAACATAGGCAGCCAGTACGCTACCGGCGGTATTGGCCATGCCACCCACCATGATGCAGAGCATTTCGCTGCGGTTCATTTTATCGAGGAAGGGCCTGATCATCAGCGGCGCTTCGGTTTGACCGAGGAAAATATTGGCGGCGGTAGAAACGCTTTCAGGACCGGAGATACCCAATTTCTTCAGCATCCAGGCAAATACATACACTATTTTTTGCAGAATGCCGAGGTAGTATAACATGGCCGAAAGGGCGGCAAAGAAAATGATATTGGGCAACACCTGCACGGCAAACACATATGCCCAGCTGCCGGTAGGATCGGCCAGTTTACCGAAAATGAATTCTATACCCTTATGACCTATATTGATAAGTTCGACGAACTTGTCGCTCACCCAGCCAAATACGATCTTAATAAAGTTAACTTTCAAAACACCCAGTGCAAAACACAACTGGGCTACCACGCCAATGCCCACCAGTTTCCAGTTGATCGCCCGTCGGTTATTGCTCAGCAAAAAACACACGAATATGAGGAAGAACATACCTAATGCACCGCGGGAAATGTTTTCAAGTACTGGGGTCATAATGATGTTTTGGTGTAGTTGAAATTTTTCAGGTATATAAATTTACAATGGTCCGTGTGTATTCGGCTATTGCAGAATATACGCGAACCATGGCCAGCTGTTAGGGTATGAGTAGCAATATAATGGAATAATTTTAATTCGCAATAATACAGCTTAATTATCAATGTAAATGGTGATCAATGCAATACAAAAGCAATTACAGATGCCGTTTACTGGTAACACATTGTTACAATGGCTGATGGTAATGCTGAAGCTGCCGTTGGTAACTGTAGCACGGTTATACATACTATCGAGGTATTCTTCAACATATCCATTGGTAACGGGCCGGCTGAACAATTGATAAAAGTGCCTGAAATAAAAGAGGGTGAGCCGCCTTTGGAAGGCAACTCACCCTTTTACAGGTATAGTTTATTGTGATAAGTTTATTTAAGCTGTTCTATTTTTTTTACCAGGTTTTTCTTTGGATGTGCGCCTACCAGCCTGTCAACCACTTTCCCGTTCTTAATGAACAGGATGGTAGGAATTGAAGTAATGTTATACTTCATACAGGTGTTCGGGTTTTCATCAACGTTCAGTTTGCCGATGTTCACCTTTTCGTTGTACTGTTTGGCCAGGTCTTCCACAACCGGTCCTACAGCGCGGCAGGGGCCGCACCACTCTGCCCAGAAATCAACTACGGTGAGCTTGGCCGATTTCAGCGCTTTGCTTTGAAAGTTAGCATCGGTAAATTCAACGGTACCACCCTTAATGCTACGTTTATCGGGTAATCTGAACCCATCGATTATAAACAGGGTTACAGAAACTGCTGCTACAAGTATAAGAAAAGATGCTGCTTTCATTAAGATATTAAATTGATTATATGATTCGGCTCGTAAGATATACAAAGATGCTAACAAATGCCGCTTTGAATTGGTAGTATGGTGTTAAAAAAAGCGTTCCGGCCTGGCCGGAACGCTTGCAGAACATTTATAGTTAGGACCTTATATATGCTGTTCGATCTTTTTTACGAAGTTGCTTTTAGGTTGCGCACCTACCAGCTTGTCTACCACTTTACCATCTTTTATGAAAAGGATGGCAGGGATAGAAGTAACACCGTAGTTGATTGATAACTGCGGGTTATGGTCAACGTTTACTTTACCTACGTTTATTTTACCATCGTATTCTTTTGCCAGGTCTTCAATTACCGGCCCGATCGCACGGCAGGGACCACACCACTCGGCCCAAAAATCTACCACTGTTAATTTATCTGAGGAGAGGACCTTGTCCTGGAAGTTTGTGTCTGTGAATTCTAAAGCCATAAAGTATATATTTTAAAATTGTAAAGTTGATAAATATTGTTTAAAGTAATAAGTTTTAAGTTGTAAGTTATAAGCAGTAAAATTTTTAAAGCTCATAATTAATAGTATACCTCAAATCTTCCTCTAAACACTTATTATTACTTAAAACTTATAACCTCTTAGTCGAATTCTGTGCCATTCAAAATTGTTTACCATTCCTGTCAGTACCGGTACCGTTTTATGCTGTTCTCTTAAGCTTCCTTTAACAGAACCCGTTGAATTCATGGCGTTTATGGCTTACGCCGTGACAACCTGTACATCCATTTCGGGGTGGCTTTGTAAGAAAGCAGCCATTTCGTCATTCATTTGAAAACCTGCATCTACGGTTTGTAAACTCACCTTGCACATCGCCTTATAATCCTTTACGTTGAATTTCAGGATCGAACTTCCGGGGAAGGTTTTCAGGTTCTTTTCAAAGAAGCCGATCATTTCCTCATTTACATGCCTGGCTTCAACATCTATAATAACCTGTTTGGTGAGGTTTTGTTTAATACCCTCCAACAAACTGATACGTTCTATTTTAAACTCGAACTCGGTTTTATTGAAACGGGGTTTGAACGAACCGGTTATAAACAGGTTTTTACCTTTTTCGAGGTAATTGGTAAACCGCATATAGTCGTCGCTCCACAACATAAACTCGCTTTTACCGCTGTAATCCTCTATCCAGAAGGAACCAAACTGGCGGCCGGTACGTGTTACGCGGTGCTGGGCATCCGTTACGAGCCCGGCAAGGCGGAAGCTGCGGCCCGGGTTAGGCTGCAGGGCGAGGGTATCCTTTATTTCATTGAACTCGGCCATGGTAGTAATACCATAGTGTTTTATCTCGAACCGGAAGTGATCGAGCGGGTGGCCGCTCATAAACATGCCGGTTACCTCTTTTTCGTAATTAAGTAATTCGGTCAACGACCATTGCTCGCAAGGCGGAATTTTGGGTGGCGGTATTTCCATCACCTCGGTAAGCCCGCCAAAAAGGGTATTGGCGGTATTCACGTTCTGCGCCTGGTAAACGTTCCCAAAACGCACGATCTTTTCAAGCCCTGTGCTGGTATCGTTTTGCGGCGTAAAGAAATACTGGGCGCGGTGCAGATCGGTAAAACAATCGAACCCGCCGGCGTATACCAGGCTTTCCAGTGTTTTCTTGTTTACCGTACGCTGGTTCACGCGTTTTATCATATCGAAGATCGACGTATAAGGCCCATTCTTCTCGCGTTCTTCTATCAGGCTTTCTACCGCAGCTTCACCCACACCTTTCAACCCGCCCAAACCAAAACGGATATCGCCGTTTTTATTTACCGAGAAACCTTTTTTCGATTCATTTACATCGGGGCCAAGACACTTTATACCCATGCGCTTGCACTCTTCCATAAAGAAGGTGATCTTTTCTATGTTGCCGGCGTTGTTCAATACCGCTGCCATATACTCGCTGGGGTAGTGGGCCTTAAGGTAAGCCGTTTGATAGGCCACATAGGCATAACAGGTAGAGTGCGATTTGTTGAAGGCATACTGGGCGAATGCTTCCCAGTCGGTCCAGATCTTTTCCAGCTTTTCAACCGGATGGCCTTTTTCTGAAGCGCCCTTTATGAACTGGGCCTTCATTTTATCCAGCACCGCCTTTTGCTTTTTACCCATCGCCTTACGCAGCACGTCGGCATCCCCTTTACTGAAACCGGCCAGCTTTTGCGCCAGCAACATCACCTGCTCCTGATATACGGTGATGCCGTACGACTCCTGCAGGTATTCTTCCATTTCGGGAAGGTCATAGGTGATGGGCTCGCGGCCGTGTTTACGATCGATAAAGTTGGGGATGTATGCGAGCGGGCCGGGCCGGTACAGGGCGTTCATCGCAATAAGGTCGGCAAACTGGTCAGCCTTCAGATCGCGCAGGTATTTTTGCATACCCGGACTTTCGAACTGGAACGTACCAACCGTTTCGGCCTTCTGATATAACTCAAATGTTTTGGGATCGTCGAGCGGTATGGTTTCAATATCAAGTTCAACCCCATGGTTTTCTTTGATCATACGCAGGGCGTTCTTGATGATGGTAAGGGTTTTCAAACCCAGGAAGTCCATCTTGATTACCCCGGCGTCCTCGATGATGCTACCTTCAAACTGCGTAACCCACAAGCTGGAGTCCTTGGCGGTACTCACGGGTATCAGATCGGTAAGGTCGCGGGGGGCAATAATGATACCTGCCGCGTGGATACCGGTGTTGCGTACGGAACCTTCCAGCCTTTCTGCCTCATGCAATACGGTTGCGGTAAGCCCCTGGCCGTTGTATATTTCACGCAGCTTTTTAATTACCTCTATTTCATCGGGGCCAATACCTTCTTTTTCTTCCAGCGATTTCTCGCCATCTTTAGCGGTAAGGGGCGCGTGCAGTACACGGCCCAGTTCAATGCCTGGTTTTTCAGGCACCATTTTAGCCAGGGCGTTCGATTCAACCAGGGGCAGGTCGAGCACCCGGGCCACGTCTTTGATACTGCTTTTGGCGGCCATGGTACCATAGGTAATGATCTGCGCCACCTGGTTAGTACCATATTTCTCCACTACATAATCGATCACTTTCTGACGGCCTTCATCATCGAAGTCGGTATCAATATCCGGCATCGACTTACGGTCGGGGTTCAGAAAGCGCTCGAACAGCAGGTTGTATTTAATGGGGTCTATGTTGGTAATGCCAATGCAATAAGCTACCGCGCTGCCCGCGGCCGATCCACGGCCCGGGCCAATGAATACGCCCCGTTCGCGACCGGCTTTAATAAAGTCGCCCACGATAAGGAAGTAACCGGCAAAACCCATGGTCTTGATGGTGAACAGCTCAAAGTCGAGCCGCTCCTGAATTTCGGGCGTTATATCAACATAACGTTCTTTAGCGCCTTCGTAGGTAATGTGTTTCAGGTATTCCCACTGGTTCAGGTTACTGTCTTCAGTTAGCTGGAACTCCTTTGGTAAAGGGAAGGCCGGCAGCAGGATATCCTTTTTCAGGTTCAGCAGTTCAACCCGGTCAACGATCATATTGGTGTTATCGATCGATTCGGGAATATCGCTGAACAGCTTCTTCATTTCCTCCTGTGTTTTAAAATAAAACTGGTCGTTTGGAAATTTGAAGCGGCGGTCTTTTATTGCGGTATCGTCATTTACAAAGTCATCGAAACCGGGTGTGCTTTTCTTTTCACCGGTGTTTATACAAAGCAGAATGTCGTGGGCGTTGTAATCGTCCTGATCGGTATAATGGCTGTCGTTGGTAGCGATAACCGGTACATTGAACTTTTTGGAGAACTTCAGCAGCACCTGGTTAATGATATCCTGTTCTTTCAGGTTATGCCGTTGTATTTCGATGAAGTAATCTTCACCGAACATATCGAGCCACCATTTGAATTCCTGTTCGGCTTTTTCTTCCCCATCGTGCAGAATGGTTTGCGGCACATAGGCGCCTATGCAGCAGGTAGTGGCAATAAGCCCTTCCTTATATTGTTCAATTAGTTTTTTATCAATACGGGGGTATTTGCTATACATACCCTCTATATAACCCAAACTGGTAAGTTTTACCAGGTTCTGGTAACCGGTTTTATTTTTTGCCAGCAGTACCTGGTGGTAACGTTCGTCCTTTACTTCTTTTGAGAACACTTTACGGTGCCGGTCTTCCACCACATAAAACTCGCAGCCTACGATGGGTTTTACCTTCAGGCTGCCATCTTCATTTTTATGTTTATAGGCTTCGGCAACGAATTCAAATGCGCCAAACATATTACCGTGGTCGGTAATGGCAAGGGCGGGCATACCGTCTTTGATGGCCTTTTTATACAATGACGGAATAGCTGCGGCGCCATCGAGCAACGAAAACTGGGTATGAACGTGAAGATGAGAGAATTTGCACATTTGTTCTTCTAATGAAAATGTTTTATTAGTTGATTCTTTTCTGGTGTTAGTTGAATGAAGTAAGTTAACGAGTTAACGGGTTGGCAAGGGTCTTCAAAAGGTCAATATCACCGGATTTTCTAACTTGAAAAGCTATTGATTATCACTACTTGTTTTCAAGTTAAAAGAAGTATGATGCAGGAGGTAATTTCCTGCCTCGCGGGTAGCTGGCTATTTTAGACCTCGTACTTCGTATCTCTTATTTCTTACTTCGGTTTCTTAAACCGGGGTTTTGCCTTATTCACTTTAATCGCCTCATTTCCAATATTAAACTTCATCCAGTAAAAACACGAAATTGTGGTATAAAGTTCTTTAATCAATTGTGAACCGGATAAAATTTTATGAACAGGCCTTGTGAATAAATTTTTACAAAAAATGCTGAACGCAGAACGCTCATCGCCGAACGCAAAAGGCGCGAAACAGGCGGTTTACCGGCAGGCAGTCATTCCGAATGTCAGGGGAACCAGCGTAAAGCCTGGTATGTATTTAATATATACAGGATTGACAGTCACAACTTCGCGGGCAGGCGTTCAGCCTTAAGCATTTAGCGTTCGTCCTAATTGTATTTTAATGTTTTACTGGCAATGTATTTGCTATTTTTGGTTCCCTGCCGGCTACGCTTCGGTGAAGCAGGGCAATAGTCGGGGCCAAAATGGCGTTGACGGGAGCAGCTAATTAAATTTCCAGACCTGTGAAGTATCTGATTATCATTATATCCGTCCTGCTTACGCATGCTTTTCCGGCTGCGGCGCATCATCCGTTCAACCCTGCCGGGCTGGCGGGTGACACAGCGGTTTACCCTGTAAACGGTCCGGAATTCCTTGACCATATTGTGGCCGGGGGAAATGGAGACGATGACCTTACCCAGGACAAAAAGAAAAAAGGCTCCAAAAGCACTACTGCCGCCACCACCAAATCGAAAAGAGTAACCAGTCCCACCCAAAAGCTGGCAGCCCTCACTCCCGATGAGGAGAACATGATCAAAGACCTTTCACACAAAAAAAGCACAAAAGCCATAGGGATAGAATACAGTGCGCCTTTACAGTTCAAATATGCCATTTTGCTCGATATGCCGGTAGAAACGATCAATGACGGTAAGTTGCTGGAACTGATCGAAAGCTGGTATGGCACCAAATACAAATATGGTGGAGAAACCAGGCAGGGTGTAGATTGCAGTGGTTTTTCCAAAGCGTTCATGAGCTCCTACTATAATATCACGCTTACAAGAAATTCGGCCGACCAGTACAAGCAATGCGCTACGAAGGTGAAAAAGAAAAAATTAAAGCAGGGCGATCTGGTTTTCTTCAAAACCCGCGGCTCCAAAGGCGGTATAACCCATGTGGGCGTTTATCTCTGCAATAATAAGTTTGTTCATGCCGCTACCAGCAGTGGGGTAATGATCAGCGACCTGGATGAGGATTATTACAAGGCCAGGTTTTTTGGGGCGGGGAGAGTTAAATAGTTGTAAGTAATAAGTTTTAAGTACATTTTATCTGCACTCAAAAGTAATGTCAGCCTCTCGTTTTGCCTATGGCCATAAACGAGAAAACCTGTTACCGGGTAACAGGTTTTTGATTCGAGTTTTTCAGTTATTGAGTTATAAGTAAGCTTAAATTAAATCAGGCCTTAAGAGGTTGAACAATTTCACCCCGGGTATCGGACCTATATTACTAATTACACTTTATTATTTCACGTTTCACGACAGCATTTCAACGGTGAGTTATGCAGCTACTGAGAGCGTGATCACCGTTCCTTCGTGCTTTTGATTATAAATATTGATAGTGCCGCCCATACTGCGTGCTGCGGCCAGTACTTCAGAAAAACCATGGGCTACGGCGCTGTAAAAATTGGCGCCATTATTCTTTACGCGGATCTCAATGCCGGAGGTATGTTTTACGGCTTCTATCCTGATGCAAACGGCATTTGAACTGGAGATGGCATTGTTCAACAGGTTGCCTACGATAAAGGCCAGTACCTGTTCATCGGTATGCAGTTGAAATGAATCGTCTACATCGTTAATGATAAAACTTTTTTTGGCAACGGCCAGCGGGCAAAAACTCTGCATGAGCCGGCTTACAAGTTTGTGAAGTGATACAGGAGTTGAATTACTGTGTGTGCTGACTACTGGTGTCGGGTTGAGTGTGGATGACAAGCTTTTCATAAAAGGACATTTAAATGATGAACGAAAAAGGAATTGAGAACAGTGTTCAAAGGGATACGAACTAAAAACGGAGTTAACGCTACGGACCTTATGCTTTCAAAGGGTATTTTTCTGTTTTCATCTGGTACTTCTCAGGATCGTCGGCATTGCTTGCTGTAATGCTGAAACAAAGTAACGATGCTAAACAGGCTTCAGCATCAACAGGGATGTTGTTATCATAAAAAATATACTAAAGCATAAATAGCCACTACATGTTTTCCTGTAAAAATGAAGTGTTTTCAAATATGCCCGGTTACACAATCGATTGCGTTAAGTGATTTTTTTACACTTATTTGGGTGTAATTGACAATTATTGTTAAAATATTGTAAACTTCCAAGCGGTGTGAATGGTGCTGCTAAAAATGTTTTGCGAATGAATGTTCGTTATGAAAAGTTAATTAAGTGTTGAGTTTACAAGCCAACAGGAAGGAGGGTAACCGGTTAATTCGTCAACTACGCTTAAGTCTTTTCTTAATTGTATCCCATACAGGTAATACGTCGGGAGAAAGTTTCAGTACCAGTACGCCGGTAAGGAATAATGCAGTGAAGACGGTGCTTCGAAGTACGATCCAGCCAAAGCCCCGAAAACCGTTGAACAGGAAAAAGCAAATGCAAAAACATCCTGCACCCAGGAATATTGCGTAAAGCGATTTTACCGTAAACGGCTGCATATTGAATTTCCGCAGCAGGAAAAAATACCGTATGCCATTGTAAACTACAATGGCGAATAAATTGGCAATTGCCGGTCCTACCTCTTTCAGTTCTTTGGTTAGTAAATAATTCAGGGGCATGGTAAGCGCCAGCAAAATAATACCGCTTATAAAATCCACTTTCCAGTAAATGCTGGTGCCAATGATCTGTGAATTTACGCCGGTGCCCATATCAATGATCTTTGTAATGCCAATGTACAGGAAAATGATCTGCGCATCGAGATAGCCCGGTTTTAAATGAAAGGTGCGCACGCCGTCTGTAAAGTTCAGCCATATCAATGCAAACATGGCAAGGGCGAATAATAACTGGTTAATGCTGCTGCGCTGGTAAATGCGATTGATTCTGCCATAATCTTTGTCTTTCCAGGCCTGCGACAGCGGAGGAATGGCAGCCGAAACAATGGCCCTTTGCGGAGCATGCACCAGGCTCGACATGTTTTGCGCCAATGTATACAGCCCCACATTCGCCATACCGCTGCTTACCACGGCACTTATCACCAATGTGTCGAACACCTGTGCAATATTGAATACCAGGCTTCCGCTCCAGATAAACAATGCTAAGCGGAGGATCTTTTTATAGAATTTCTTCGTTACCCGGCTAAGCGTAAAGGTAATGTGTAACTGCCGGGTAGAAATTAAATAGCCCAGCAGCACCAACGCAATAGCTATGTAGGTAAATGCGTATAGTTTGATGAACAGGTCGAAATCCCTGATGACCTTCAGAAAGAAGAGGAGAATGAGAATGGTGGCAAGCAGCCGGAACAGAATTTCTTTCAGAAAATTGGTAACCACCGATTTTCGCAGCTGCCAGGTAAACGCCTCGAGAATGGAATATATCGACAAACCAAAACCAAACGGGAACAGCCAGTAATAATAGTATACCAGCTCAGGTGAATTGGTGCTGAACTTTCTTATCACAAAGCTCTTAAATACAAAACCCGCTATCATCACAAAAATAAACATGGAAATGCTGATCACGAGCGACAGCGTGATCATGTCGTTCTTATTGGGCGGCAGGTTGTCGTTGTAATAGGGAAAGAACTTATAGATATAAAAGGTTAAACCTACATTCGACAGGGAGAACATGAGGTTGGCAAAGGCCACAAAAGCGCCCTGCACCAAACCATATTCCGCCTCGGCAAACCCTTTTGCATACAGGTAAGTATTCAGCAGGCCTACCGCAAATCCTATATACACCAAAATGGAAGAAATAATACTTTGCCGCCTGATACTCATTTTTTGATACTTGTATTTTAGTTCACAACAAAACGCACGTCTCGCGAGATATGCTTAACGCAAAACGCTGAAGGCTTAACGCTGTTCTCCGCAATTGAGATTTCCCGAATAAACTCAGGCTGCTCAACGTTCGGGTATGCGTTCAGCGTTCCGCGTTCAGCTTTCTTTCAGCTTTTTAGTAGTGATATAAAAATTCTTATCCACGCTAAAGCTGCCCGCATTGCTGTTGCCCGAAATTATGGTCCAGTCTTCCTGCGCCCTGATCCATTTCTCCTCATTGCCCAGTTTTATTTTCACCGGCATACCAAAGCCTTTTACACAATTGGTGAAACGGAACCGCAGGTCTTTTCCTTTCAGACTGTATTCCAGCACCGGAATCTGGGTGGTGCGAAGGTATTGATCAAAAACCTTTGAAAGATCGATGCCCGCCTGGCGGCTGATATATTCTTCCACATCTTTTGAGGTAACTGTCTGGTGGTAGAATGTTTTGTTCAGTCCGCGTAAGATATTGCGGAAGGTAGAATCGTTGTCGATGATCTGCCTTATCAGGTGCAACAGGTTGCCGCCTTTGGGGTACATATCGCCGCTGCCTTCCTGGTTCACGCCGTACGTACCGATAATAGGAATATCGTTCTTTATTCCGCCGCGGGTGCCAATGCAATAAGCATTGCCGGCTTCTACGCCATATTCGCAGGTAGTGAACAGGGTTTCGGAGTAGTTGGTAAAGCCTTCATGCACCCACATATCGGCAATATCGTTCGTTGTGATGTTGTTGGCAAACCATTCGTGCCCGCTTTCATGCACAATAATAAAATCCCATTTGTTGCCCCAGCCGGTTTCCGACAGATCGCGGCCCAGGTAACCGTTCTGAAAACCGTTGCCATAAGCTACTGCGCTCTGGTGCTCCATGCCGAGGTGCGGCGCTTCAACCAGTTTATAACCGTCTTCATAAAAAGGGTAGGGACCGAACCAGTATTCGAAACACTTCAGCATGGGCGCTACCTGGGTAAATTGCTTTTTGGCTTTTTCAAGGTCATAATCAAGCACCCAGTAATCGCAATCGAGTTTGCCTTTTTCGCCGGCATAGTCTTCATGCCAGGTTACGTATTTGCCAATGTACGGGATGATGTTGTAATTATTGATGGGGTTCTTTACTTCCCAGGTATAGGTGGCGGTGCCGTTGTTGTTGGCGGTTTTATGCTGAAGCCGGCCATTGCCAACTGCAACCAGTGAATCGGGAACGGTGATGCTCAGGCTGGCGCCGTTATCGGGCTCATCGCTCTGGTGATCTTTACAGGGATACCAAACGCTGGCGCCCAGTCCCTGGCAGGCCACGCTCATCCAGGGGCGGCCCAGTTTGTCCTTACTCCAGATCCAGCCGCCATCCCAGGGGGCGCGAACGGCCTCCCGCGGTTTACCATGGTAATTCACTTCGAGGGTTTGGGTACTTTTAACGGGCAGTGATGGCATGGTAACGAACCAGGCATTGCCATTTCGCTGAAAAGAGAGTTGTTGGTTACTGCCGGTTTGTGCCACCAGCGAAACCGCGGTTATGATCAAAGGCTCCTGCAGATCGATCTGCAGTTTATCGCCTGCTTTCAGAATGGAGATAGTAATGCGGGTAGTTCCCTGAATTGACTTTTCCCTGTAATTGGGTGTAACCTGTACATCGTACCGTAATACGTTCCACCAGGCCCGTTCAGGCGTAATAGTACCCCGCAGGGTATCCTGGTGCGTAAACTGCTTTTTATTGCTTAACGGTTGCGCGGCGCAGGAAGACGCCACGAAAAGGAGAAATGAGAAGAATATTAAAAATGAAAAAGTATGGGATGTGCGGCGATGTTTTACTTTAATCACTCTGATATATTTTAAATTAGCAAATTAGCGAATCCAGACAAATAGCGCGGCCTTGAAAATTACCCCGCGTTTTGACTGTTACAGCCTCCGGCGGTTTAGGCGGCCGGGCATTACTAATTTGCACATTATGAATGGTAAAGTTATATTTTTTGCGGTCTTTTCCGGCGCTATTTTGTTCAGTGCCTGCGGCAGCCGTACAAACGGTAATAAGCAGGTGTTCCACTATAATGAAACTACAGGTATTGCCACCCTCGACCCGGCTTTTGCCAAGAACCAGAGCATCATCTGGGCGGTGCATCAGTTGTACAATACGCTGGTAGAAACCAACGATGCCCTGCAGATCGTTCCTTCCCTTGCATACAGCTGGGATGTATCGGCTGACCGCAAAGTATATACGTTCCATTTGCGGCCCGGTGTTTTTTTTCACGATAACGATGCTTTTCCCCAGGGCAAAGGCCGCCGCCTCACTGCCTTTGACGTAGAATACAGCTTTAACCGAATCATTGACCCCGCCACGGCCAGCAGCGGCGCCTGGATCTTCAATGACCGCGTAAACGATGACCATGGTTTTAAGGCATTGGACGATTCTACCTTCCAGTTGAGGTTAAAAGCGCCTTTTGCGCCCATTTTAGGGCTCCTGAGCATGCAATATTGTTCTATTGTGCCCAAGGAAGTGATCGCAAAGTACGGGGCCGATTTTCGCAGCCACCCCTGCGGAACGGGCCCCTTTAAATTCAGGGCCTGGGAAGAAGGGCAGGCGATGATCCTGCAGAAAAATGAGCACTATTTTGAGCGCGACAGCACGGGTAAGCCCCTGCCGTATCTCGATGGACTCAAGATCACCTTTTACGACAGCAAGGCCACGGAGTTCCTGTTGTTCCAGCAGGGCAAACTCGATTTCATAAACGATATCGATCCTTCTTTCAAGGATGAGATACTTACCAAAAAAGGTGAGTTGCGGAAAGACTGGCAGGATAAGATCATTTTATCAAAACACAGTTACCTCAATACCGAATACCTGGGCATATTGATGGAAAAAGATAACCCGTTGGTGGTCAATTCGCCCCTTCGCATAAAACAGGTAAGGCAGGCCATCAACTATGGGTTCGACCGGCGCAAGATGATCATGTACCTGTATAATTCGAAGGGTATGCCGGCTGAGAGCGGGTTTATTCCGGCCGGGCTGCCTTCCTTCGATTCAGGTGTTGTAAAGGGATATAAGTATGACCCGGCCAAAGCACGGGAATTATTGCGGTCGGCCGGTTTTCCCGATGGCGAAGGATTACCTGAAATAAAACTGCTAACTATTCCCATTTACAGCGATATAGCCAGTTTTATCGCCCGCCAGCTCGAAGAGGTGGGCATAAAGTTAAAGGTGGAAGTGATACCGAAAAGTTTGTTGCTTGAGCATACTGCTAAGTCAGAAGCATTATTCTTCAGGGGAAGCTGGATAGCCGATTTTCCGGAAGCGGAGAACTACCTGAGCGTGTTCTATGGCGATAATCCGGCCCCGCCTAATTATACCCGTTACAACAATCCGCAGTTCGATGCCTTGTACAATCAGGCAATGGTAACCGAAAACGACAGCGTGCGGTATAAATTATATCAGCAAATGGACCAGATGGTGATCGACGATGCGCCGGTGGTGCCGTTGTGGTACGATGAGGTGATTCGTTTAGTACAACCGAATGTACGGGGATTTCATCCTAACGGGCTTAATTTGCTGGAATTGAGAAGAACATATTTTAAGTAAAAGTTTGTGGTTTATGGTTTGTAGTTTGTTGTTGCTTCGCGGCCGGGCACTCAAAACAAATTGAGATCATCCTCTACCGCTTTCGACCAGTTAAAATGTATGAATGAGTTTCGAATGAAAGAACCACAAACCACAAACCACAAACCACAAACCACAAACCACAAACAACAAACAACAAACCATAACCTGTATCTTTTAATGTTTTAGTTTGTCTTTAAAGACTTTCTTAAACTTTTCAACTTTCGGCCTGATCACTATATTACAATATGGTTGTGAACCGTTCTGATTGTAATAATCCTGGTGATAGTTTTCAGCCGCATAGAATTTTGAGAAAGGAGAGATCTCCGTTACTATGGGATTATTAAAGGCGCCGCTTTTATCGAGCTCAGCCTTGTATTTTTCGGCTTTCTCTTTTTGTTCGTTATTGTGGTAAAAGACCACGCTGCGGTATTGCGGGCCTACATCATTCCCCTGGCGGTTGAGTGTAGTAGGGTCATGAGTTTGCCAGAATACTTCCAGTAACTCATCAAAGGTGATCTTTTGGGGATCGTACACTACCTGTATTACTTCCGCATGACCGGTTGTGCCGGTACATACTTCTTTGTAGGAAGGATTATTTACATGCCCGCCGCTATAACCCGAGGTGGCTGAATAAACCCCATCCAGTTGCTGAAAGATGGCCTCGGTACACCAGAAGCAACCGGTACCAAGGGTAGCGGTATCGGCAGGGGTGTTTACAGAACTATTTGTGTTTGTTGTCATATCCTTATTTATATTCTTTTTAGCATTTTGTTTTTGTGCGCAGGAGAAAAGGGTTGCCATTGTCACCAGCACACCGGTAAATACCAGCTTTATTCCATGTTGTTTTAACAGATGTATCATTGTATTGTTTTTAAAAGAACACACTATATACGCCGGGTGTGCTGCGCGGGATGTTAACAATTAGCTAATGTGATAGTTTGATAATGAGATAATCCCGACTAAAGCCGGCACAGGTTGTGTTAATTGAAAGGCAAGATAGCGAATGCTGGCACCTGGGCCGCAGATATCTTTAGGCAATAAAAATCCCGCCAGGCGGCGGGATTCTGCGTAACTATACCTTGGGATATTCAAAATTAATTAGCTACTGTAACAATTCGATAACGTAGTAATGTCTCAATGCCGGTTGTATCTAAAAAATCGAAGTTCACGCGTAAGCACCCTCCAAGCCTGTATTATAATTATCACATTATCGAATTATCACATTATCACATTGGTTTTTACCTTCTTCTACGACGAACCGTTGTGGTCGTACGCGTATATTTTCTGCCATGCCGGCCCTGAACGGTAGTTGTTTTGCGGGTAACCCGGTAATTGTTAACGGCCACATGATGGCGGGTTCTTACCGTAACCGAGGTCACGCGCATCGGTTTGTACATGCGCGGGGCCACTACAACCCGGCGGGTGGTAACAACTGCATAATGTGGGCGATAGCGGAAGCGCAGCGGGCGGTAGACGGTATATGGCATCGGGCGCCAGGGGCGATACCAAACCGGGCGGGCGCGCCAGGTGAAAGGTGAAACCCATACTACGTAGGCAGGTGCATATACAAAACGAACGCAGGGCCAGCCCCAAACATTCACTACGATCCCATTTCCGGCGAACCCGGTGTTCGGTCCGCTCCCGACCCTTGAACTGCTGGCATTGTATGCATTACCCTGGTTATCCTCAGGTTCAACAATGGTTTCTTCGCCAAAAATATCTTCATCACCTACAATATCGATAACGGCGTTTTCCGAGCCGGTTTTCTCCAGTTCAATAACGGCGATGTCCTGGCTTTCGTTCTCAGATACCAGCGCCTGCAAAACAAAGATCTGCACATCGTTCTCGCGTTTGCTTACCACCTTAATATAGTCGGTATTGCCGTCTTCGTTGAGGTCGAGATTATTTACCTTACTATCCTCTGTATTGAGCAGTTTTTCAAATTCTTCGGGCGAACCTGCTTTTTTGAACAGGTCGAGGGCGCCCTGCAGGCTGAAATTATCGCCGGGCAAAGCGGCAGAGTCGGGGGTCTGGTGCTGGGCCTGTACTTTTAAAGTGCTGGTAGTTAAAAGCATAAGCACGCCGGGTAAAAGATACTTCATACTGGTTCAATTAATTTGTTTTTTCAGACGGGTTAAGGGAAAGAAGGTTTAAAACGGGTAAATAGGTAATTATGATATGGTATATTACAGAAATATGTTAAGATTTCTGATGTTCAGAACCGGGGACTTCATTTAAATCTGCAAATCGGTTAAAACCGGTTGCAGAATCATTTGGTTTGCAATAAAAAATTACCCTTGCGCGTTCGGGTAGCGTTGTTTTATATGAAAAAAATTGAAAATCTTCTTTTCTGGCCTGTACTGGTATTGATCTTTTGCAGTATCTCAAAGTATGGCGATACGCCTACCGATATTCACTGGAACGATACCTTCTATGTAATAAAGAACTCAATTATTACAGGCTGCTTTTTAGCATGGCTGCTTGTGGTAATTATGCTGTTTAAGGTTATCAGGCGGCGGCATCAAACGATAAATACAAAGTTTGCGATTGCATATATGGTGCTTACGATCCTGCTATTCGGTATTTCGTGGGCAAGCGGGTTTATGGGCGGCGGCTCTGCGGCCGGGTATTCAGATAGTCAGCTCGACAAACTGATGTTTTACGACCAGGTGCGGGTGATCACCGCCTTAGGGTTCCTGGTAACCCAGGTTATTTTTCTGGGATATTTTGTTGTTCAGCTATTGAAAAAGCCTGTGCTTAACAATGTGTGAGGCGCGGAAAATCAACAGGTTGAATTTTGTTTTGTTGCTAAGGGGAAAAGGCAACCACAAACTATAAACTACAAACCACAAACCTTTTTTTTACCTTTGCCGGTTCGAGAGGAGTTATTATATGAAGTTTTTCCCTGAATCGGCGTTATCACAGCTGGAGTTTGATAAAGTAAAGACATTGCTGGAAGAGCATTGTAAAACGGAGTATGCGAAAAGTAAAGCGCTTGATCTGCGCATTCATACCCGCAAAGAGTTTATTGAACTGGAGTTACAGCAAAGCCACGAATACAAATTACTGATAGAGCACAGCATGTATTTCCCTAACGACCACGTGCTCAATTTATCAAAAGAATTACGGTTACTCGCTATCCCCGGCGGTGTGCTCACCGGTGAACAGTTTATGCAGGTGCGTAAACTGGCTGAAAGCATGCAGAACATTTTCCGCTGGTTCGATAATGACCGGCGGCTGGCATATCCCGCATTGGTAAAAGTGATCGGTGATACTTATTATGAAAAAGTGATCATGGAGCTCATCGATGATGTGCTGCTTGAAAATGGCGAAGTAAAGGACAATGCATCGGAAGACCTGGCACGTATTCGCGCCACCCTGTACCGGCGCCGTACCGAGCTGCGCCGCATGTTCGACAAGATCGTTCAGAAATTAAGCAAGGCAGGTTACACCGCCGATATCGACGAAGCTTTTCTGAACGGCCGTCGTGTTGTGGCGATCGTAGCAGAGCAAAAACGTCAGGTAAAAGGTATTTTACATGGCGAAAGCGATACCCGCCGCACTTCGTTCATAGAACCGGAAGAAACGATCGAGCTCAACAACGAGATATTTTCACTGGAAAATGAAGAACGTCGTGAAGTATACCGCATTCTGCAGCAACTGACCGCCCGCCTGGCCATGTATGCCCCATTGCTGAAAACCTGGCACGGGATGCTGGGTGAATTTGATTTTATAAGGGCAAAGGCCAAACTGGCGCTTGATATGAATGGCGCTTATCCGCTGATCAACGATAAAGCGCATGTGCATCTGGTACAGGCTTATCATCCGTTGTTATACCTGTACAACCAGAAGTCGAAAAAGCCAACCATACCAACCGATCTCACGCTCGATGAAAAACGGCGTATCCTGGTAATTTCCGGCCCCAATGCGGGTGGTAAAACCGTTACCATGAAAACGGTTGGTTTGTTGCAGTTGATGATCCAGAGCGGTTTGCTGGTACCGGCACACCCCACATCGGTGTTTGGTATTTTTAAACAGCTCATGATCCACATCGGCGATACGCAAAGTATCGAGTTTGACCTGAGCACCTACAGTTCGCACCTGTTGCACATGAAGCATTTCATGGAAAATGCGAATGGCAAATCCCTGTTCTTTATAGATGAACTGGGTAGCGGTAGCGACCCCCATTTGGGTGGCGCATTTGCCGAGGTGATCATGGAAGAACTGGGCCATAAACATGCCATGGGTATTGTTACCACGCACTACCTGAACCTGAAAGTAATGGCCAACAAAACGCCGGGTATCATCAATGGCGCCATGCAGTTCGATGAAAGAAACCTGATGCCGCTTTATAAACTTACTATTGGAAAACCGGGTAGCTCGTATACCTTTTCCATTGCCGAGCGCATAGGGCTCGAGGCCAGATTGATAAACCGCGCCCGCGCCCTTGTAGATGAAGACCATTTCAAGCTCGATAAACTGTTGAACCGCACCGAGCAGGACCTGCGCGAAATTGAAAAGAAGGAAAAGGAACTGGCGAAGCTGATAAAAGAGAATGAAAAACTGCATAAGGAAATGCAGCAGACCATTAACCAGGAACGGCACCGCCAGCAGGTGGAGTTGCTGAAGCATCAGAACCGCATAACCGAAGACCGCATCGCTTACCTGAAAGATATGGAGCGCAAGCTGAAACAGCTGGTGTTCGACTGGAAGAAGGCCGAGGTGCAGGAAGATAAGAAAGAGCTGATAAAGCAAATGCAGGCCCTGTTGTTCAAACAGCACCAGAAACAGCGTACCGAAAAAGTGAAAAAGAAACTGAACTCAAAGTATGACGAAGTAGGCGGTGAAGTACAGGTGGGCGATAAAGTGCTGATGAAAAAGAACCACCAGGTAGGGGAGGTAAAAGAGCTGCGCGGCAAGAAAGCGGTAGTGCAACTGGGCCTGATGCCTATTACCGTATCGGTAGATGACCTGGTTGTGGTGACGGAGAAAGCGGAAGAGTAATGTGCTAATTAGCTAATGTGCTAATGGAAATACAAAAACAAAACCATGCGTAATTTCATTGTGGGTTTAATGTTGCTTGGGGCGGCCTGCGGTTATCAGCCTGCTAAAGATACCGTAATAGAAGTACCGGTAGCGGACAGCACTGCTCCTGATGAAGACAGCACTTATTTATCTGTAACCGTACTGGATAGTACGTTTAAGTTAAAGGTGCAGGATAAAGCCGCAACTGTAAGGGATGCGGCAGGGGTGAATGAATTTATTGCAGCGAACAGGGCCATGATCGATTCAGACCGCATAACGATCCATACCGGCAATGTTCCATTTGAGAAATATAAACCGGTAATTGAGGTAATGTCGAAGCATGGATACAGAAAATTCAGGATGGCGAAGAATTAAGAATAGTTTAATGAGTTCAGCAAATAAGGTTTTGCCTTGTCAACCTCATCAACTTGTCAACTCAGCCCTGCTGTTTCACAATTTCACATTACCATAATGTATAAAAAAGCCTCATTAGATTAACGAGGCTTTTCTTTAACAGCGTCTTCTCACGATAGCATGGCCTGCGGCTTTATAAGCTGGAGTGCAGGTAGTCTTTTAACTGGCTGATTGTTTCCTGTTGTGACAGGATGGTTTCTTTAACCACATCATTGATGGAAAGAATGCCTGTTACCTGGTTATCGTCGAACACGGGCAGGTAACGAATGTTTTTGTCTGACATTAACTGCATGCAATAGTCAATAGTATCGTTGGGAGTAACCCGTGGCAGATCGGAACTCATGATCTCCGTTACCTTTGTGTCGGTAGAGGATTTTCCAAGAAGAACAACCTTGCGCGAGTAATCACGTTCAGTAACAATGCCCAG
>CBIHPC010000065.1:0-24748 GCA_966211305.1 uncultured Niastella sp. | reverse complement strand
GCTAACTATTCTGGAAACACCAAAAACATGCCCTCATGAAGACGAACACGCTTCGTAAGCAGCTATTGCTATGCTGCTACTTTTTCTTTTTTCTCTTTTCAACAACTTTTAATGCAACGGCACAGGCGCCACGGTTTAAGGTGATCGCCTTTTACAATGGCAATTTTGATCAGGCGCATATCAGTTTTGTAAAAGAGGCTAACCAATGGTTCCCGGCTCTGGCGGCCCAGTACGGTTTTTCGTATGAAGCCACCAACAACTGGAACAACCTGAATGCAAACTTCCTGTCGAATTACCAGGTAGTGCTTTTCCTCGACGATGCGCCAACCGGCGCTGCCCAGCGGGCCGCTTTTCAACAGTATATCGAGAATGGCGGTGCGTGGATGGGGTTCCACGTTTGCGCATTCACAACGAATGCCGGCGGTTGGAACTGGTATCATAATACCTTTCTCGGCTCAGGAAATTTCAGGACCAATACCTGGGGACCAACCACAGCAACTTTACGTTGTGAAGACCGTACCCATCCCGGCACCCTGCGTTTACCGGCGACATTTACGTCAGCCGTAAGCGAGTGGTATGGCTGGAACAATGATCTGCGCAACAACAGCAACATCAGGATCCTTTGCTCTGTTGATCCTGTGAGCTTCCCATTGGGAACAGATCCCAACCAAAGCTGGTACAGTGGGTATTATCCCATTGTATGGACGAACAGGAATTACAAAATGTTATATGCCAACTTCGGGCATAACGACATGAACTATTCGACCAACCCGCCGACGCCGAAGTCATCAACCTTCGGCAGTGAAATTCAAAACCGTTTCATTATCGACGGCCTGCTCTGGCTGGGCGGCGCAGGAACTGGTCCGGCCCCTGCTATTCCAATTCCCGGCACGGTACAGGCTGAGAGCTTCACTACCATGAGCGGTATTCAAACGCAGGCTACAACCGATGCCGGCGGTGGATTGAATGTTGGCTATATGGATGCCGGCGACTGGCTCGATTACAAATTGAATGTACAAACCGCCGGGACTTACAATATCCAGTACCGCGTAGCAAGCCTGAACGGTGGTGGAAGCATTCAGTTGAAAAAGGATACGGCCGTGCTGGCTACAACTGCGGTGCCTGCAACCGGCGGCTGGCAAACCTGGGTAACGGTCAATGCTACCGCTGATCTCGCTGCCGGTGAACAAACATTGCGTTTGCATGTACCGGTGGGCGGTTATAATGTGAACTGGATCGGATTTAGTCTGGCAAATAATCCGGCGCCTATTGGCCAGGTTATTACATTGAAAGGGAACAACGGGTATTTCGTAAGCAGCGAGAACGGTACCCAGGCAATGACCTGTACAAGACCTGTTGCACAGGGATGGGAACAGTTTACCGTTGTTGATGCCGGTAGCGGAAAAGTAGCGCTGCGCAGCATGGATAAATATGTTTCATCTGAGAATGGAACGCAGGCCATCACCTGTAACCGCGCTACGATACAGGGTTGGGAAGTGTTCGACTGGATCGTAAATTCCGATGGAACCATTTCACTGCGTGGCAATAATGGTTATTATGTCAGCTCTGAAAATGGCGAAGAGGCAATGACCTGCAACCGCCCCACCATTGGCGGGTGGGAGAAGTTTAACTATACAACTGTTCCGCTGGGAACAAGAATGATAACGCAGCTATTACAAGCCGCTGCGCCGGCTGCCGAAGTAAAAGCACCGTACCCGAATCCGTTTATAACGAACCTGTTCTATACATTACCTGAGAAATACACTTCACATACCGTGCATGTGTATGATCTGTCGGGCCGTGTAATGCTGCAGGCTGCAGTAAAAGGCCGTCAGGGCACTTATTCGCTTGATGGAAGCAAACTGCCAAAAGGGGTGTATATCCTCGATGTTTGGAGCGGGGATTATCATCAACGCGTAAAAGTGCAAAAATTAAAATAACAGTTTGGGAATTGCTGAGACTTGTGGGGCCGGCCGGCATATTGGGCCGGCCCATTTTTTTGGTTAGTTCTTCGGTTGAACGTCTGCGATAAGGAACCCGAATGTTTTTGAACAGTAGATATCTCTGAGATAATATGGTAAATAAATTACCACTTTTTTACCCTTCAAACCCAGGATATAATTACGGTCAGGCTCCCAATTATTATCCCTTACAGGATAGGTGTTCAAATGTCCCTGTGGACCAATGCCCGGCGGGTTCGAAAACCCGTCTTTATTAAATGAGCTGATTATGTCTCGTGTCGGTTTTGTACAATTTTAGGATAGGGGCCCACAATAGCTTTGATTAAATTTAAAACAATGACAAACACAACAACACAAAACAGGCAAATCCTCGTAATAGGTTCTAACGGCAAAACCGGCCGCCGGGTTTTACAAAGATTAAATGATCGCGGAGTTCCTGCCGCAGGTGCTACCTTTTCCGGTAATCCCAAATTCGACTGGAATGATGAAGCTACCTGGGAAAAATCACTTAATAACATTACATCTGTTTACATCTCGTATTACCCTGACCTCGCCATTCCCGGCGCTGTGAAGTCCATTGAACAGTTTACCAAACTGGCTGTAAAGAAAGGTGTACAGAAACTGGTATTGTTATCGGGCAGGGGAGAGGAGGAAGCGCAACAGTGTGAAAAGGTGGTGATGGGTGCCGGTGTTGACTGGACGATTGTACAGGCCAGCTGGTTTTGCCAGAACTTCAGTGAAGGTAATTTTCTGGAACCGATCCTGGCCGGACATGTAGCATTGCCGGCAGGTAATATAGGTGAGCCGTTTATCGATGCAGACGATATTGCCGATGTGGCGGTGGCGGCATTAACGGAAGAAGGGCATAGCAATAAGCTGTATGAAGTTACAGGGCCGCGTTTGTTGACCTTCAAAGATGCCATTGCTGAAATTGCTAAAGCTACAGGCCGAACGATAAACTATGAGCAGGTGCCCATTAACGAATATTCCGCTGTGTTGGCTGACTATGGATTGCCAAAGGAAGTTATCTGGCTTGTTACCTATCTGTTTACCGAAGTGCTCGATGGACGCAATCAATTCGTTGTCGATGGTGTAGAGCAGGCGTTGGGCAGAAAGGCAACTGATTTCAGTGAATATGTAAAGAAAGCTGCCGCAACAGGTGTATGGGGGTAATGGGACTGTGGGAAGGTGTGGCTATGAAAAGAAAAACCCCGCTATACAGCGGGGCTTCTAATACTTTTACGGCTTTAACCCTTAACGGTTTTTAAGAGGAATAGGATCAAGGACGGTTTCGTTTAAGGATTTAGCGTGAAAGTTGGTTGGACTTTTTCTTCATAGGTTTAGGATTTGTGGATTCAACATAGGATTTTCATTTTTCAACGGATAATGGACTGGTTTTTCGGATAATCTGGATCTTAAAACGGACTAATTAGGACATAGATGCTCATATAAAAATATATACTATTTAACTTTGGCTCGCGTTCAGTAGGTTTCGCTTAAGAGATATTACAAATATAATTAAAATATTACGTTATTAAAAATGGATATGGGTGAAAAGTACATTTATATTTATGCACACTTCTGTTGAAAAGCCACACCGCCAACATTGATGCTAAATTGAAATTGTTTACCGTTTGTGCGTCAAGGATATGTAGTATTTACCATTCTGGTAGAATATTCGGTCACGCTGTTGACAATACCTCCAATATCAGCATGATAAAAACCTGCGCTGTTCAGGCAACCGCATTCTACAATGTAATAGTCATTGCCGGTTTCGCAAATATCCATTACAAATACATCATGGGGTGTATATTCGTGACATCGTTGTTCGGCAAATTGTATCACTTCTGCCGGACAGCCTCTTTCCTTTTTAAGTTTAAAGTCTTCCCGGTACTTAGAGGCGGTCACCACTTCTTTGTTCACTATCCAAAGCCGCCATTCATAGCGCAATTGATAAGGTTCCGAGACTATTATTTTACTTTCTAACGATAAATTTGTATTGTCGAACATTTTAAGCCGCTCGTACCATGTCTTTATTTCGCCAAACTTCTTTACTTCTCCTGAAAAGGATTTACTGTCATCATCCGGGCGAATAAAAAGCAGTTTATCCAATTCATAGGGAGATGACATCAGCTCATGAAAAGAGGTTACCTGTGCACCATGGTTTAGCATAAAACTTCCCCACCTGCTTATGTAATTCTCTATTGAAAATGACTGGTGATCGAAGAAGAATCCTTTGTTGATACTGCTATCCCTGTATACTAGTTGCCCCATTGTAGTAGAACCGTAAAATATGCTTAGTTTGCTTTTGTCAAAGTCAGGGAGCTGATCGCTAAAAGGAATGATGTCAATCTCTGCATAGGATACGCCGATGCTTTCACAAGCCTGTTTCAGGGTGTGTAAGTCATCGGTATTGGTCAGGTTGCGTTGAATAACCCATTGTATGTTGTCGAAGGCTGTCGTCATCATTTTGTCACTGCTACGGTTTCAGCGTGCTGACTGCTTTGTTTTGATAAATTTCCCAGCGTATACAATCCTGTGCTGGCAATGATAGCGCCTGCCAGGAAGGGAAATCCGGCGCCGATAACGTCAACAAGTGAAGATGAGAATAAAAAGGGCAGACAAAAGATCATACCGAAAGTTCCCAGAATGATGGCAGTGTAAGCGCCAAATTTGGCCAGTGTTTTCATGTCAGATTGGTTTTTAATTTCCGGTGAATAATTAAATACAACTTCTCTCAGGGTTGAAGTCTGGCACCATGCATATTCCTCAATTGTCCAGCTACTGATCGGTTTTGCCATTCTCCCGTTTTGAAAGTCTTCGTAAAATGTCCTCCACATGTCCGGAAGAAAAAGGGCGCCGAAGATAAAAATGGCAAAACTGGCGGGAGAATAATTGCCGTTGCCAAGCATAAATGCCTGTAACCGTATTTCGTCTACCGGCGTCATTTGGAAGTTGAGTAATATGTGTTTCAAGTCATGGCTTTCGAAACCCGGCACCAGCCGAAGTCCGTTCCTGTCAAGACAATTGGCAACGTCTTTTCCAAGCGTTCCCTCGGGTAACTCCCGTAATTCTCTTGTCTTTTGTTCATACAATGCAATGTCATAGAACTGTTCAATGGTCCACACGGATACATGAAATGTTCGTTTGAGTATTTTTCTTGCCAGCAGTTGAAATATATTCATGGAAGTGGGTTCAGATTCGTGGTGACTACAAGTTTAGTAAACTACTCCGGCTAAATAAAATTAAAATTACAGGTAATATTAACGCGTTACGGCGCCGTGATCCGCTTTCTTGTAACACTATGAATGTCAAAATCAGGATGATGCCAGAACTTTTCCAGCCCCAGTTGATGATAAGTAGCCAGTTCATCGGAATAGAGCGGGTATAAACCGGCGATGTTGAGCTTATAATCAAGACCGATATCGATATTCAGATAGTCTTCTTTTTTCAGGATGGCGGGAGCGAAAACAAAAAAAGCATCCATTTCGCTTTCCTCACTTATTTGCCCGAATTCTATCGCCTGCCCATAACTGAAATCGAATTCACCGCGAAGATTGTTGGCCAGATAACCCATTGCCGCCGGCCAGTCGGGAGAAAATGATTCAACGGTTATGCATAGTTCGGGTCTGCCAAATTTCCAGTTTGGATGTTTTACCAGCGAAAGCCCATATGTTATGCCTGTAATATAACCGGGTTCGGGAATGTCTTTATATACAATGATGCTAATGCCCGGCACACCTTCAATTAAACTTTCTTCCTTGAAGAATAATGGTTCGGTTTGAAAGATGGCATCGAGATGGTGCAGGTATTTTTCAACGGGTGTAGATGCAGATGCGGCCATGTATTAATAGTTGATGATCGGTTTAATCTGGTTTTGTTGAAACAAAAATAACTTCTATTTCCCTGCCGGTGTATGCCGTGAGTTTCGTTTCCACTTCTTCTACGATTTTCCTGGCTTTTTCAAACCTGATCTCTCGATTAAAGATCATTTGTATGCCTCTTTCTACCTTCACATAAGAAAACACATCTTTTCCAACCTGGTACCAGGTACGTTCGTTTTTAGAGGTTTTTGTCCATGGTATGGAATCAGGTGTCATCAGGGGATCAAAATCCTCCGGTTTTATTTCCAGATCAGCAGGCGTGATAAGAAATTCAAAGTCCTTCCCGGTCATATGCGTTGAATACATTGAATTTGCCTTGAATGAATAATAACCGAAATTAAAACAATTCCGCGTAAGCCGTATAGAATGAAAAAAGGACCATCACTGCTGATGATCCTGTGTGACTGACGCCGTGGCGTATCGATGTAGACCGGTATATTGCAACGGGTTTGTTATGAAGACGCGGATTTTTGATGCTCACTGCTTAAGAACAACCAGCGGTTTTCCTTTTTCAACAATGTAGGTAGCAAGTTCTGCCGCGTTTGTTTTACCAACGTTTTTTGCCGAATGCACTTTTCCTGCGGGAATAAACAATACGTCGCCTGCCCTGAGTGTAACCGGTGCTTTTCCTTCCACTTCGTAAACAAATGTCCCTTCCAGCACGTAAATGATCTCTTCACCCGGGTGGGAATGGTTGGGCGCCCATACGCCCGGTGGTATATCAACCCGTACCTGGATCACTTCACGGCCCGGAGCACTAAGGTCGTGCCGTTGCAAATCGGTGCGTTTGATGCCCGGCGCCTGCGCCATGGCGGAATCGACAATTATGAATGTGACGAGGCAAAAAACCATCATGGCGCTTATTAAATAACTTGTTATCTTTTTCATGTAATTCATTTTAATGATTAGTAAAATCTGCGACAACGCATTGTAAACTTATTGCTGCGACGAGCAGGATTATGACGAATATTTTTATGATGGTTTTCATTTTTTATTTTTAAAATGCTTTCTTCAGTAAGTTATTTACCAGTTGTTGAACGCGGGGCCCAATGACCAGCATGGCAGTTACGGCCAGTACATAGGAGACCGACCACGAGCGCAGCCAGATGAAAATGAACTTCTCAACAAAACCTACGTTGATGGCAATCAGTACAAATGAAATGATTGAGGTGGTGATCAGTCCCATGATCAGTGCGAAGGTTATTCTGTGTTTCATGATGTATACGTTGTTGTTTTATTTTTAAATGGTATGTAAAATTATCGTTGTTGAGGAGCGGTTTCCAGGGAAGGAATGGCTGGGTGGGCAAACCGGGTTTTGAAGCGGGCATTTTGCACCGTGAAAACTGCCCGCCGCCATGCCCCCGATAATATTGGTTTTACAGGTACCCGGCCGCAGCAGGACAGTTGCACAGCCGATCATCCGCATCCAACAATGAGCCCCGATGGCACCAGGATAGAAATACAATCGGCCATGTTATCGGCAGATAGCTGATCGATGAATATTTGTATTATTCCGATGCCGGAGTTATGGTTAAAACGGAAGTATGATTGATGGTTCGTTACTGACCGGATCCCGAATTATGCTTACCTTCCACAGGTATTAAAGTGCGGTACCGATCCATGACCACATATGATCATAATTTAAAAAATGTTAACAGGCACATTACGCTTACCGGTGATGAGATCAATTATTTCACTGCTGATGTATAAAGAAGAGTCGAAAAAGTCGGAGATCCATTATCCTATGGCGCACCGGATGCTGGAAAAATGCGATGCGGTATTGAGGTTGGAGGGCGCATCAAAAAGGGCGGATGAAGATGTGAGAAAGGCATTGGAGCGCGGATTGAAGATGTATTACAGGTGGAAGATGTGCCGGATGAGCATTAATTGGCGGCGAAATGCTTTTTCCAGTTTTTTTTCAAAAAACGCGAAAAAGTTTTTGATGGAATACGAAAACTCCTATCTTTGCCATCCCAAAAACGACACACCCTCAGCGGAAAACGTTCAAGGGATAAGAATCGGAAGGTCAGTGACTTAGAAAGAAATAAAACGGTTCAAAAAGTTCTTACAAAAGTAATTTCAACATAACTTTGCAACTCGAAAGAGTAGCAATGGATCGGTAGTTCAGTTGGTTAGAATGCCGCCCTGTCACGGCGGAGGTCGCGGGTTCGAGTCCCGTCCGGTCCGCTGAAAGGCTCACTTCAAAAAAGTGAGCCTTTCTTATTTGTACGAATCTGGACAGTTAGGACCCTCTCTTTCAGTCTTTTATAACAATTAGGCTACTACGCTTCGCACTATCTTTACAATTGTGAACATTATCGCACTCGACTAAAAACTCGACTTAAAAATTAGGAGGTCGTATGCGATTACCTGTTAAGCCTCTTTGCGAACAAAAACGTGTTCGTAGCGATGGAACGTCCCTTATCTATCTTCAATATTGTTACAGTTGGGACCCAGACTTAAAAACAATGCTCAACACCGAGATTGCGATCCCGCCAGAACACTGGGATAAAAAAAAGCTTTGTATCAAAGAAAGCTTACCGGAAGGAATTGGCAATCCCGAGACGCTCAATGATGAATTGGATCGGCAGCAAAAGCTCGTCGGTGATCTCATTAAACTGGCCACACGGCAAGGAATAGCTGAGGTCGGTCCGTATGTGAAACAAAAATTCTCACCCCGGTTAAACCTCGATAAACTGGCCGAGGAAGACTTTAGTTTACCCACCGCGTTCGTGCCTGAAGTAAAAAAGAAAAAGGCTGTTTTTTTCAAGCAGCTGGATGACTACAAGGCTGCAAAAGAAAAAAAAGTAAAACCCGGTACCATTGAGGTAATTAACGACATGATCGGTCATTTGAATGCGTTTGAGAATTTTCGAAAGCAGACGATTACATTCGCTTCCTTGGATTTTCAATTTTATGAAGATCTCGTTGATTTCCTTACTTATGACTACAAACATCCTCGGAGAAAAAAAGACATTTTTGGCCTGAAGCTGAACACCATTGGCAAGACCGTCAAGCAACTTCGGATATTTGTCAAGGACCGTGTCAAACGAAAAATCATTCCTCCAATCGATTTAAGCGATTATAAAATACCGGAGGAAGAATCCGACGCTATCTATTTAACCTATGAAGAAATCGGAAAAATCTACCATCTTGACCTATCAGGCAACCCGGAACTAATTCCGTACAGGGATTTATTTGTCCTGGGCTGTTTAACGGGCCTCCGCTTTTCAGATTTTTCTGCTCTTGAACCGGAAGACTTGCAGCAAGACATGCTTTACAAAAAGCAGGAAAAATCTGTTCATTGGGTTGTTATACCCATGCGGAAAGAAGCAAAAGAGATTTTTACAAGGCAATTCCGTGATGAGATACCAAAGCTCTCCAACGTAAAATTCAACGAAAAAATAAAGCTCATTGCAAAGATGGCTGGCATTGGATATCCGGTAAAGTTCTCCTATCGCAAAGGTAACAAGATGATAGAAGAAAAAAGACCAAAGTGGGGTTGGATTACGTCACACACTGCACGCCGATCGTTTTGTACAAATGAGTTTTTGAAGGGAACACCCGTTTATCTCATTATGAAAATTAGTGGACACAAACGCGAAAAAGATTTCTATAGGTATATAAGAATAGACCCCAAAGAAGCTGCTGAAAAAATAAAAATGTTGTGGATGGAAAGAGATGAAATGGAAGTATTTAAAAATCCTCTTAAACGCGTCATAAATCTAAAGACAGCATAATCCACAAAAGACCTGGTAGCAACAAATGTTACCAGGTTTTTTTAGCATATAAAATAATTATTTACATTTTCCGTCCCAGGTCTTTTCTTTTTTTATAGTACAATATCAAAATCACATCCATGAAAAAGCTTCCTGCATTTCAGGTTCATCACTAAATGCAATGAGGTAAACGTGTCAATAGAAGCCTGTTTTTCGTTATTAGGGCATATACAGAAGATGACTCCCTCACGCAAGTTCAAGCGGCGGCAATTTTTGGTATAAAATGAGCTCTGCAATTTCTTTTGCTTCCGGAGTTGGGAAATTGGGTAGCAGTGGGACGCAGTATGCTGCAGATAAGAGATCCAGCACCCAGTTAAACGTAAAATAGTCTTCGCCTTTTACTGCGTTCGCGTTGTGGTTAATCAAAATATAGTGGATGGTGGCATCTATGCAATACAAAAATTCTATAACGTTTATTTCGGTGACATCAGCCTTTTTACAAAATTTCAACACCTCCAAAAGAAACCACTCGCGATCATGGGGATGTAGCCACTGGTATGGGTCCGGTTTATTAATAGGTTCAGGGTACGACTTAACTTGTTTAGTAAAGGATTTGCGCGATACTTCTATATTTAGCAGTGGCAAACCTGTCGACTTTTTGTGGTCTTTCTTTACAGCTTTGCTCAGCATATTAATGATGCCTTTTATTGTAAATTCAGTCAGTCTCCATTTAATCATACGGTCTGTTTTGTAATAGTTTTCTGAACAGGGATTATCAACGACTTGCTAGCAATATTCACTCAAACAGAAATAATAAAAACAAATCAATACGGAGCATATCTGTACGAATCCGTTAGCTAATTATAAATACACGCACGCCTTCAATAGTCGATATAGAACACTTGTTCACTTGTTTTGTTGATGTCATTGGCGACCTTGATGCCACCATTTCCCTTATGTATGTACGAAAGAAGGGTCACGAGAGGTGAAACAAAACTGCCAGGCCCTGGGTGCTGTCCGTAATATCCGGTTGGAAGAACGGTAAATTCATGTTCGGTGATTACCGCTTCCTCAGTACCTATAAAGAAATTCTCTTTGAATAATGCAACCGAGAGGTATCGCCCATCCACATTCTTAAACTTTTTAGAACCGCCTTTGTCCAATAACATATATAAGTATTGCCAACTGGGGTCAACGCATATCGTTCCTGTGCCCGGCTGAATATCGGTTATAAAAAAGTTTGCGGACTCACGTTGCCGAAACTGTTCGTCTAACGACACTTTTTCAAATAGGCTGTCATTTATCAAATAATTCCTGTGGTCTAATTTTATCACCTTGGTTTTATTCAACTCGATAAGCTGAATGATCTCACCCAACAATGAACTTGTTTCGAGATAATCATTTGCACTTTGATCTTCTACTTCAAAGGCGATTTCAGCTAAGGCATCACCCGTCTCGTAGGATAGAAATAGGAGCATGGGGAATTTCTCGTATGTTAATACCGTGCTTTGCATAAAAACATAAAAGTATTGATTAAGTCAGCAAACTTATTTTCTGAAAGTATTGATAAGAAAGATGTTGACGATAGTCAAGTGATCAAGAAATTTGCAGCAAAAATGTAATCGGAGTTGACATTGCAATGTGGAAAGCGTCCCGCTGTTATCATCATATTTCAAAACTACTAATTGCCTTTCGGCAGCTCCTGCTCAATTATACGGCGGATCGAGTTGATTTTCAGCAGAACTGAATCATGAAAGCCTTTTTGCATTGCAGGTTCACTACTAAATTCTCGGGAAGTAAATGTGTCAATTGAGATTTGCTTTAAAAGGCCGCCAACCAGTCTCCTGGGGATATTGTTATCGATCAGATCAACTAACGTAATAATTGTACTGTAAAGTTGGACCTTCGGTACCGCTTGTTTGGTGGTATAGGGTTGGGGCTTAATTTCATTCAATATCATAAAATGATACGCAACCTTTTTGTAGTAGGTTACTATGCCCACACCGGTTTCATACTTTAAGATGCCATCTTCCGGTTCGTCTTCTCCTGGCTCATACTCTCGTTCATAATACTCTATGAGCAAATTTTTCAAAAGCATTTTATCTGTGTAAGCATATTTGTAAAGAATTCCCCTTTCATTGTATGCCGGTACTACCTTTATCCCCTTTAGTAAAAGTAAGTGTTCCATGCTGTGAATATTTTAGTAAAGGCAGTTTATTAATGACTGCCTTCTTATTGTTTGTCCATTGGTTACTACTCGTCACAATTTAAAGGGGATATCGAGTTAGGTTTAAGAAAAGTGTCAGACTCTTACATAAGAAAAGTCAATTTCTGCACAAACGATGTCAGGTCCTGGCATATAGTTGAGGTATTGAGCGATCACAAGAAATGCATGAGGGACTTTTGATTGCGCTGGCGGTTCGACTCCAGTAACACATTCTTAAATAGATCTCCTTTCATTCTTAATCTGGCTGAAACGGTCTGCATGTTAAAATTCTCAGGTTTCAGCTTTCGGGTAACTTCTTTCCATTCAACCGGGGTGGATACTAATGGTAATTTATAAGGCCGTACCGAATAGGGGGCTGCTACGGTGTCGGCATAATCATTTTGATTGTGGTCAACATAGAGCTTATCCCCTCGCATGTCGGTACTAAACTGGCGTGTTGTAATTGTTGGTAGGCTGTAGTGAATTTCATTACATATATTTTCAGCTATGCGCCTCGCCTGCTTAAAATCAAACCCCTGACAGGGTAAATAGATGTGCATGCCCGTTTTACCAGAGGTTTTAGGGAAGGCTATTAACTTTCTTTTGTCAAAGAATTGCCTCGCCACACGTGCGGTTTCAATTACTTTTAAAAAATCTTCGTCCGATGGATCAAGGTCAATTATGATATAATCCGGTGATTTAGGCGTCTGGACCCGGGAGGTCCAGGGGTTTATATCAATACAACCAAGGTTTATTACAAACTGCAAGATGGCTTCATCATTACAAACCAGGTAATCTATGATATTTCTTTTGCCCGGTTTAGGGTGTTCTCTTTTCGTGCGTATTGTCTCGGCCCACTCCGGCTCATGGCCTTCCATATCTTTTATATACAGCCCTTTGACAAATGGCCCCTTGTGCTTTATATGCAGGGATAATGGACGATCCATTAAATGGGGGAGCAAAGACGGACTCACAGCCTGGTAGTATAAAAGCAGGTCATTTTTTGTAACACCAGCCCAAACTTGTTTATCCGGATCAGTGATCGTGACGGTGCGATCGTTAATAACCCTGTCCTCTGTATGTTTAATTTTCTCTCGCGCGAGAATTCGCCAGTTGCTATCCAGTGCAGTAGTAGCTTTAGACTTGGACCGTGTTGCGGTCTTCGTGGGTGTTTCTTTAGGCGCTGGTACCGTTTGCTCTTCGGCTACCACATCTTTTGCGTTTTTGTCGTTTCGAAAACCAAGGAAAATAGCCGGTTTGCGGATTTGCCCGGAAGAAGTAAAAGAGGAAAATTTGATCTCTGCAACCAACACGGGCTTTGTCCAGTGCGCCTTGCTATCCGTTTTTACGGAATTTACGAATGGTTTATTTTTTGCCTCCAGCTTTTTTACCTGGCTCAAAATACGAGGCATGTCATCATCCTTATAGCCACCACCCGCATGGCCGACATATACAAAATCATTGCCTTTGTAGTAACCAAAAATGAGTGATTTAAATGGCCTGGCGCTGTCGGATTCCGTCCATCCGCCAATGACGAACTCACGCCGATTCTCTACGGGCATCTTTAACCACATTTTAGTTTTTTTGCCCGGATGATATAAACTGTCCTTATGTTTTCCGATTATGCCTTCAATTTCATTTTGTTTTGCCGCTTCAAAAAACTCCTTTCCAATTTCTTCTATACTGTCACTGTATTTGATAGGGCCTTTGTCGGGCACAAGTTTTCTTAGGATCTCTTTGCGTTTATAAAGCGGCAGCTCCATCAAATTATAGCCTTCAAGCCATAAGATGTCAAACACATAATAGGCTATGCTACCTGTTTTTATACGCCTCCAGCGTTGAAGCGCTTCAAAGTCTGCTTTTCCTTCTTCATTGAGCACGGTGATTTCTCCATCAACAATGGCATTGATCTTCCAGGACGCGAGTGCTTCCGTGATCTCGGGATAATCCGAATTAAAAAGCAGATTTTTTCTTGAACGCAATTCTACATTACCATTCGCGATGTAGGCAAGGGAACGATAGCCATCCCATTTGATCTCAAACAACCAGTCCCGGTGATTGAAGGGTGTCTTCGACTTAACGGCAAGCATGGGCAAAAGCTTAGACGGCATTTCCGATCGCTGTGTTTTGTTCAAATCGCGTTTAATAAATTCAATAGTGGAGGCTATATTGTTTCGTTCCGGTTTTACATCGATAGAAATTCCTTTGCGACGATGGCTTTTTGTTTTCGTCGCCGGTAGTCGTTTTATTTGCGGTGTTTGCTTGAACCGGTTTTTTGTTATCGCTTTTTTTGCCATACACTTTTGCGCTTCTTATCGTTGGCCATGAGTTTCACAGCCCTGTTTTACCTATAGGCGTTTTACAATTTACTTGATCTTTAGAAGAGGCGGTTGTATTAAATAAAAATCTATGCCCAGCGTCAAACCGCCCTAGGATGTACACCCTCGGCAATTATTTTTTGAACATAAAATATTGTCATTCAACTAATGAAACAAAAAGAGAAAATAATCATTTTCAAATACTAATAATTTTAGTAATCTTGCTAAGGAATTGCGAGGGATGAAAGGGGGCATCCTATGATGAAAAACAATAAGAATGAGACTTTTGAAAAGTTAAAGCAGGAACTTTTATCTTTTTCAGGTTACAAAGCAAACCTGAATAGTCATTCTACTATTTCCCTCGGACCTATCGATCAAGCTTTCCCTAATAATACATTTCCGATTGGGGCCCTTCATGAATTTTTGTCTATCAGCCAGGAAGATTCAGCAGCTACATACGGTTTCGTTATGGCCGTTGTGGCGAAAATCGTGCAAACCGGCGGCGTCGTATTATGGATCAGCACATCAAGGCTTGCATTTCCTCCGGCGCTTTTGGTGTTTGGCATCAAACCCGACCATGTCATTTTTTTAGACCTGGAGAAAGAGCGGGATTGCCTTTGGGCAATGGAGGAAGGATTGAAGTGTGAAGGATTGTCCGCCATCGTTTGTGAAACGAAACAGGTTGATTTTACCGCTTCCAGGCGGTTTCAATTGGCAGTTGAGCAAAGCGGTGTTACCGGATTTTTACTTAGGCACCAGGTACGCCAGCCATCTTCTATTGCTGCCCTAACGCGTTGGAAGGTTTCTCCGCTTCAAAGTGAACTGCCATATGACATTCCTGGGCTGGGTGCTCCCAGATGGAAAGTAGAGCTGCAAAAAGTGCGCAATGGGAAACCGGGGTTCTGGAACATTGAATTTTCACATAAGGAATTTATAGAAATAAAAGGAGCGATCGATGTTTACAAGCAAGCCGTTGAACAACGAAAAGCTGGATAATGAAAGAACGATTTGTGACGATATGGTTTCGTTTTTTAAAAACGGATTGGCATCAGCGTCGAAAGCCTGCGCTAAAGGATATTCCCTTCGCGCTTTCGAAAAAAGATCATGGCCGCGAAGTGATTTCAGCAGTTAACCCCCATGCGTTGGCATTGGGCATCGTAACTGAGATGGCCGTTGCGGATGCTCGGGTGATCCTTCCAACCCTTCAAATATTGCCCGACGAAGAAGGGCACGAGACCCGTATACTTAGCGGCCTTGCAACGTGGTTTAACCGCTATACGCCCTGGGTGGCAATTGATCCGCCAGACGGGCTGGTATTAAACGCAACGGGATGTGCACACCTTTGGGGTGGTGAACAAGGCTATCTTACGGATATCGTCGAGCGATTGAATGTGCTGGGTTATACCGCTCAAATAGCCATTTCTGATACAATCGGTGCCTCCTGGGCCAGCAGTCGGTTTGGAGGGAAGTTTTCCATTATTAAATCAGGTGAACAATTGACGGCACTGCGAACCCTACCTGTCGCCTGTCTACGCTTGCAGCCGGAGACCACAGCAAGGCTGCATAAACTCGGACTTCATGCGGTTAAAGATATTATCACTATGCCGCGTTCTGCCTTACAAAGACGTTTTGGTGATCACATATTACAACGGATTGCCCAGGCGATTGTTGGTGCGCCGGAGCCTTTTCAGCCGGTTCATTTACCCGTTTCGCATCAGCACCGGTTACCTTGTCTGGAACCTATACTTACACGCACTGGAATTGAAATGGCTTTGGATCAATTACTCCAAATGCTTTGCCATCAGTTGCGTTCGGAAGGGAAAGGGCTTCGCAGTTGTACGTTTTACTGCTTTCGGGTCGATGGCAAAGTGGAACAGATTACAATTGGCACCAACAGGCCCACTGCCCACCTGTCGCATTTGTTTCGGTTGTTTGAAGTAAAGCTGGATGGAATTGAACCTGCCTTGGGCATTGAACTATTTATGTTAGAAGCAGGCCAGGTCGGTGATCTCTTACCCATGCAGGCACGGTTATGGGAAACACAAGGCGGGCTTACAAACACCGCCCTCGTTGAATTATTGGACCGGTTAAGTACTCGGTTTGGAGCCCACCGCCTTAAACGGTACCTGCCCGACGCGCATCACTGGCCCGAACGTTCGGTAAAATGTGCAACCTCTCTGGACGAGCAACCAGCGGTTCCCTGGACCTCTCACCAACGGCCGGTGCAATTATTACCGGTTCCGGCATCCATCGAGGTAACGGCGCCTATACCGGATTATCCTCCGATGAACTTTCGGTATAAGGGAAAATTGCATGTAATAAAAAAGGCAGATGGTCCGAAACGAATAGAGCAGGAGTGGTGGCTTCAGCAGGGAGAACACCGGGATTATTATGCGGTGGAAGATGAGGCTGGTGGCCGCTATAGCATTTTTCGTTTGGGCCATTATGATGCTGAAAAGTTTGGCGGCTGGTTTTTACACGGATTTTTCGCTTGATGGAGGAACGTTTATGCAGTACACAGAATTACAGGTAACAAGCAATTTTACCTTTCTTCGGGGGGCATCTCATCCCGAAGAGCTTATTGAGCAGGCTGCCCAATATGGATACACAATGCTGGCGATCACCGATCGCAACACCTTCGCCGGTATCGTTCGGGCGTTTGCTGCTGCAAAAAAGCTGGGAAACATCCGATTAATTGTTGGCTGCAGGTTGGATGTCATCGATGGCCCCAGTGTTTTGGCCTATCCCACCACGAAAGAAGCCTATGCGGGCCTGAGTTCTCTGCTGACGCTTGGAAACCTGCGTACGGAAAAGGGGCAATGCCGGCTTTCAACAATGGATGTGCTTCAGTTCACCAGGGGCTGTAAGCTGATATTGCTGCCCCCTGAACTAAATGAGTACATGTATTTTGATGAAGATTTTATCCAAACCGCCAACCAGTATAAGACAGCGTTTGGTGCTCACCTATATATTGCCGCGTCCCGCTATTACAACGGCGACGATCAAAAATACCTGCACCAATTGTCTCGATTGTCGGACGCTGTCGGGATTCCGCTGGTGGCAACCAACGATGTGCACTATCACCATCCCGTGCGACGGGAGCTTCAGGATATTATGACCTGTGTTCGTGAAAAATGCACCATCTACACCGCCGGTTTTAAACTGCATGCCAATGCCGAACGTTACCTGAAACCACAGGCGGAAATGATCCGGCTGTTTAGGCAGTATCCCGATGCCATCCGACGCACCCAGGAGATTGCCGAAGCCTGTACTTTTTCGTTGAATGAACTCTCGTACAGATACCCCAGTGAGGTCGTTCCCGAAGGGAAAACCGCACAGCAACACTTGACGGACCTGGTGTGGAAAGGAGCGCGTGAACATTTTGGTGAGCCGGTGCCAGAAAAGACACGGAACGCGATCGAACATGAACTGAAGTTTATAGAGGAAATGGACTATGCCTTTTACTTCCTAACCGTTTATGACCTGGTTCAATATGCCAACTCCTTGAATATTCTTTGTCAGGGCCGCGGTTCAGCCGCCAATTCAACGGTTTGCTTTTGTTTAGGGATCACCTCAGTGAGTCCCGAGAAATTCGAGCTCCTTTTTGAGCGGTTTATTTCATCTGCCCGAAACGAACCACCGGATATTGACGTGGATTTTGAACACGAGCGTCGGGAAGAGATCATCCAATATATCTATCAGAAATATGGCCGCGACCGGGCAGCCATCGTAGCCACGGTCACGCAGCAGCATCAAAAAGGTGCTATCCGTGACGTGGGTAAAGCGATGGGCCTTTCGCTGGAAACGGTTAGCCGTCTTTCGGGTTCTGTTTGGGGTGGTTCGGAAGATTGGTTTGACAGGAAGCGAATAGCAGATCTTGGTTTAAATCCCGACGATCAACACCTTTACAAGGTTTTGGACCTGACGCGGCAATACATCGGTTTTCCCAGGCAGTTAGGACAGCACACAGGCGGCTTTGTCATTACAGCTGATAAGCTATCGCATTTATGCCCGGTGCTAAATGCCCGCATGAAGGACCGCACCTGCATCGAATGGAACAAAGACGATATAGATGCCCTCGGCTTTATGAAGGTTGATGTTCTGGCACTTGGGATGCTGACCTGCATCCGCAAAGCTTTTGATCTGTGCAAGGTCTATTACGGCCTTGACCTAACCCTATCCAACATACCACAGGACGATTCCGAGGTGTATGACATGATCTGCAGGGCCGATACGATCGGCTTGTTTCAGATTGAAAGCCGGGCACAACAAGCCATGCTGCCCCGCATGAAACCACGAACCTTTTACGACCTGGTGATTGAGGTGGCGATCGTTCGCCCCGGTCCGATTCAGGGTAATATGGTGCATCCGTATTTGCGTCGGCGTGAGGGTTTGGAAACAGTGGAATACCCATCCGACGAACTTAAAGGCATTTTAGGGCGAACACTGGGTGTTCCCTTGTTTCAGGAACAGGCGATGAAAATCGCTATTGTGGCTGCTGGCTTTACCCCAGCGGAAGCCGATCAGCTCCGCCGCAGCATGGCCACCTTTCGGTTGAATGGACTGATCAAGCAGTTCGAGGAAAAGCTGGTAACGGGCATGGTAAAGCGTGGGTACACCGAGGCGTATGCAAAAAGCATCTTTCGTCAACTGGAAGGCTTTGGCAGTTACGGATTTCCGGAGAGCCACGCCGCCAGCTTTGCCCGACTGGTGTTCATCTCCGCGTGGCTAAAATGCAAGTACCCGGAGGTATTCGCCTGCGCCTTGTTAAATAGCCAACCGATGGGTTTTTATTCAGCCGCTGATATTGTAGATGATGCCATCAAGCACGGTGTTGAAGTGCTGCCAATTGACATTAATTACTCAGACTGGGATAACAGGCTCGAAGAAAAGAAGGGCAAGTACTATGTGCTTCGACTGGGTTTTCGGCAGATAAAAGGCATCCGGCAGGACGATATCATCCTGTTAATCGAAAAGCGCGTAACCGGTTACAGGACACTTGGCGATCTCAGGGAAGCGGGGATTCCACAGGCTACTATTGAAAAACTGGCCGACGCCGATGCGTTTCGGTCAATGGGCCTGGAGCGGCGGGAGGCCCTGTGGGAAGCTTCGACAAAAGATCATACTTCCGGTGTCTTTTCCGGCCAACCATCCCCTTATACCTCAGAACAGGTGAATTTACCCGAAATGACACTGGGCGAAAATGTGGTGCATGACTATGCTGCTTTTTCTTTTTCATTAAAAGCCCATCCCGTGAGTTTCCTTCGTGAAAGGCTTCAGCTCATACACGTAATACCGATCAGTCAACTTGCAACAACAAACGATGGGGCATTGGTTAAAATCGCCGGCCTGGTTACTGTGCGGCAGCGACCCGGTACTGCCAAAGGTGTCACCTTTATGACGGTCAAGGATGAAACCGGCTTTGCGAACCTGGTCATCTTTCAAAACTTATTTGACCTGTACCGGAAAGCGATTTTAGCCAGTAAGCTGGTGATGGTGGAAGGGAAGGTGCAAAAGCAGGGTGAGGTGATTCATGTAGTCGTCAGTACCTGTTATGATTTTACCCCCTGGCTTCGGATGCTGTTACCCACGCAAAACAATCGTGCAGCTGGCACTATAGCATTAAACACATCAGGACATCACCGAAACGATACAACTGGCGACCAAATTAAAAATGAAACACTGGATAACTTGTTTAACCAATCACGCAATTTTCGGTAAACATTTGATCGAGGCTAAGTATAACCAACGTTAACCAAAGCGCAATCTCAGAATTGTTACTTGAAGCCCTAACTCAATCTACTTGTTTTTTGACCCTTCCGGTGTCGCCTTAATGACTCCAACCCAAAAAATGACAACAGAAATTACGAGTAAGAGGGCCACAGAAAACCAGTCCGGCCCCGGCAGTACAATATCGTCACCTACAGCCTCCATTCCATCAACCGCGCGAACCCATTGGGTATTACCGATGTGATACTTCGACATGGCTTGTGCAATAGCTCCAATAAAAACGGCTACACTTAAAACAATGGCAAGTATTCGACCAAGTAGCTTCTCTACTTTTTCGTTCGGCTCCAACCGATTCCAAATGATCCGCAATAACAAGTGGATCGATAACGGGATCAACGCTAAGTATCCCAACCGGATCAATAGGCCGTATTTGGAGGTATGATCAATTGGACCGAAAAGAAGGAGGCCGATAAGTATTGCAGTGACAAGTGTAGGTCTGAAATTCATGAGGTCAATTTGCAGTTGTTATTGTCAGAAAACAAGAGCCGCAGTGCCAATATAGTGGACTGGCCGCTTTGAATCCTATGTATAAATATAACAATATCTATTAATTTACATAAATTGAATCTACTAATGCTGTCACCAAAACAATGTGGAATGAGAGAAATGCTTCAACACCTTAATTTCATTATTCAACAATCGGGATCAATAATCTATAAATATGACAAGGATCATGTTAATAGAATAAGCTACTTTTATTTAGGGTTGTTGGAGAGATTACACAGTGCAGGTAAGAGTTTGGTAATGCTAATTGAAGCGATGGATAAAGATAGATCTATGGAATTTTCAGCCGGTCTTGTTATCCGTACGTTATTGCTCGACTTCCTTCTTTGCCTGCGCGGATATGATATTCTTGAGCAAGAAAAGGCGGCCGGTAAATCGGCAGAAGAAGTCGAAGCATCGGTAACAGCATACTGCAATAGCGTTTTCGGCGATAGCCTTATACATACCTTTAGCAACCTTAGAAACTTGCATCAGGCAGGTATTTACACTGAGGACCAAATGTTCGAGGGATTTCGTATGCTTGCTCATAATTATTCCCCTTTTCTTGAGCCATATAAAGAAGACGGCAAGCCTCCTATTTCCAGATTTCCCAGAGGCCCGAAAGTTATAGACCTCTTTTTGAGCCTAGCGCAGCAGCCCGATCTTAAGCGGCTTGCTTCCAACTACGAGTCATACGTTTTCTACTCCAAGTATGAGCACTTCGGTATACTTTCTTACACGCTTATGCGGAGACTGGAACATGATCAAATACAAACTTTGGCACGAAGTATCGAACTTCTGGCTATGCATGCTTTTATTTCCATTCAGACTATGAGTTACTTTACACCTGATCAATTATTGAATGAAGCATTAAATGAAATAGGCGAGTATGTCACATCAAATATTCTAAAAGCTGAGTAAAGCACGAAATATGTTATGTACGAATCTCAAAATGGAGAACTTGATCTATTATCTGGATACAAGTGCAATATATAATCTCAGAAAAGTTAAGGAAAGCGACCTTTCGCTTAGTTTTTATTCCGCTTTAAATTTGATTGAGATGGTGGCTGGCATTACGTCGGAAAACTTTTCGAAAAGGAAAGCACTGCTAACGCTTTTATTGCAATCGCCCGCCACGTATGATCCAAGGTTTCCTGAGCAGCTGATGTTTGAGTCATTTGATTGTTTCATCGAATACGAATATTTGGAACAAAGGGCTACTGATTTACTTGAACTTGTCCGGCTAGTTACCATCTCGGAAGATGTATCAGAGTTTTACAGCCAGGAGAAGGCGATAGAACTTAGTTATCCGCTGCAAAGTTTTATTGATTTGGATCAGCAATGGAGTCGGTTATTCTTTAAAGCTTCGTCCCAGGGTAAGGAACAGGTAGCGGAATGCTTGAACTCAACCGGTGAAAATAATTCGATTGAATATGAGGGTGGCAATTACCATCTAAGTGATCGTCGCTCTATTATAAATTTTCTAAAAATTGCGGGGGTCAACAGAAGCATTACTATTCTTGCTCTAGCAAACGCAGCTATGAAAACAGGTGCCGGTGCCGGCATCCAAATGGCGGAGCAAAAAGTTTACGAGAGCTATAACGGGCTATTGGATTATTTTTTAGACGCGATGGATGCCTATTCCGTAGATCTAATGATTGACAATAAGAGTCCCCAAAAAAACGATGCGCAAGATTTAATGCACACATTTTATTTACGTGGTAATAGCAATCAAAAAATTGTCAGCCTAGATAATATTTTTTTAAAGTGTTTGCCGCAGCAAACAATCCCTTTAAGCGAAATCGTCAATAGCTAACGCAACACCGGATAATTTATAATAATTAAATTTTTATTGAATTGAAAGCAATTATTCAGCTTCCACCCAAAAAGCCTGATGCTATTGCATCCCCTGAACAAATTAAAGTCCTCCGCTCTTTTCAAAACTTTTCATGCATTAAAGAAGATACCCTTTTGTTGAAGAAACTTGGCAAAAAACAAGCATCTGAAATTATTGAGCGCTTAAAGAAAGGAGAAGAAATTGAATTAAAAGGGTAATCATTGTATGTATGTTCATGTCTCATTTGGCGATCAAAAAAGCCACCATGTAGAGACATCGCGGCTTACGGTTTAAGGCTCATTTTAGTAGCTCGTTCAATCAGCAGATTCCTGCCGAAAAAATTATTTCTGCAACAAAATATTGGCTATTCCAGACAAAAAATTACATATAAAAAAATGCCTCCCGGAGGGGAGGCTACACTAATCAAATACCATTAACCATTAAACCTTATCCTATGCCTCTAAGTTACTGTTTGGGTTACACTAATTCAACCAATAACAACAAAGATTTTCAGTTGAAGCAATTTATTGACTTAGGTCAAGTCAGGTTGTTTTTTGCAATGCAGCAACCAAAATTTTTTTGATCCCAGTCAGGATTTGTCAGCCGGAATAGAAGTGTATAACAGGCATGATAAGCTGCGCATATCCACATGATTATCGCAACACATTTGAGTCGTTCCACCGTTAACGAATTTCCTTAATCCACGGTGCCACGTATCCATTCTTTCAATTAGTCTAAATGGAAGAAGGCACCGAAACCAAAAGCAAGGTATCCGGCTGCGGGAGCCCCCGTTTCCGTTCCCGAAATGCCCTCAGTTTGCTGCAGTCTACTTCGATGGCGGGAAACGCTATATTGCATTAGAATCGACAAAAAGTTCCAATCGAAACCGGTCAATTCTAAAAAATGCAGAAGGTCGGGGCGACAAGTAAATATCTATTAATTTAATATATGGCAGAACGCAGACAATATTCTATTCTTTATGTGGAAGATGATCCGGACGATGTTTTGCTGATGAAGGAGGCGTTTGACAAGTGGCCGGACTATGAGATACTAACTGCGAGCGACGGTTTCAAAGCCCTGGAACTGTTATGCAGTTGGTTGGATATCCGTCAGCCAATGCCGGTATTAATTGTTATGGATATCAATTTGCCGCTTATGGATGGAAGGACTACGCTAACGCGTATCAGATCAATAGAACAACTGCAGGAACTTCCGATTGTGTTATTTTCCACTTCTTTAAGTCCCGCTGATAAAGCCCTCGCTAAAGAACACCGAGCGATTCCTATTCCAAAACCAAGATCTTACATGGATGTAGAACATTTAGCCTCCCAACTTACCCGGTATTGTAGGTTCTAGCTTTTTATGTATTTCGAAAAGAAAAGCAGTAGGACAGTTGCGTACGGATTTATTTTTTTGACCTTAACTGTTCATAACGTTTTTTAACGTCTTCTATAGCATTGAGCTCCTTGATTTGGGGTTGTTCCTGCACCGGATTCTGGTGTAGACGGCGCTCAATCCACAAGGGGGAAGGATCGGCCCTATAAATGACATGGCCTTTCACCGCTTCGAGTACGACCACTGGTTTTTCCGAATTGTCAATGAGCTGCAGTTTATCCGGCGCCTCAAAATAGTGCTTTAGCAGATTTAAACCGCTGATATATCGCTCTCGCACTACTTGCGGATTTACATAGTGATCACCAAGCAAGGTACGAGCCTCAATGCGGCTGTCTAACATAGGGATATTATCGGATGAAATATACAGGACCTGAACCGCGTATCCCTGCTTCTGAACTTCCAGCAGGAATTTCCAGGTTTCTACATCCGCGAGGTTTGTTTCAATCCCGAAGGTTTTTCGCTCCTGCAAATGCGTATCCATCAGTTTTGTGGCGATCTCATTGCTATATTCCTGCAAGTTTACATGGGATGGTTGCGTCTGACGAATTTCTTTTGCGATTTCATCCGAATTAATAATTGGAGTTCCCGCGGGTACCAGGTCATAACACGACGTGGTTTTTCCGATGCCATTGGGGCCTGCTATCACATAAAGGAGGGGCATTTAAGCGCGTTTATTAACTTCTTCGACACGTCCATCCGGATACTCGGCATAGACCTTATCATCTTTACTGAAATAGATAGGTAATCCTTTTGAAAACGCTTTTTCCCGGGCGCGTCGAACGATCGATTCTGCAGCCTGATCCAATTCCGGCGGGGTCATGTCAAAGCTTGACTTTTTTGCGCCGCCAAAACGTAAAAAAGGTAAATTCAGCTCGTCTGCCATACGCCAAATTTACAAAAAATGCAGCTATGGCCGGTGCCTTTTACAGCACACTTAAATGCCGACGATCGGTGTTCCCTACTTCGCTGCAACCCAGTAAGCTGGCATATTTTTTTAATCGATAATCGGTACCAAAATAGTCAACTATGGATAATCCGAATAAGAAGAAAGCGGATGCCAAGCGCGTCAGCAAGCAGCCGCACGAACAGGCGTACCAGCGACGTAAAAAAAACGCCAAAAAATCAGCCACTAAGGCAAAGAGTAAATAATTATGT
>CBIHPC010000064.1:0-24792 GCA_966211305.1 uncultured Niastella sp. | reverse complement strand
TTATACAATGGTTAGAATATTCGCAGAGTAGTTTTGAATTCGGTCGCTATCAGAAATATTGGATTTCGCGCTGCAAAGTTACATCGTATCGGCACAGCAAACAAACGTGTTTGGTATAAGTTATACACATTATAACCCCGCTTAACACACGAATAACATACATTTCTTAGAACATTGATCATCGTTAGTTGCTGTATGATAACCATTTAACAAGTGTATTGTAATAAAACGCAGCAATTATATCCTGTAGTCGCATTGTGGGAACAATATTTCTTGTTTTGGGAAAACATGATTCACGTATGATTTTAGAAAATGTTAAAATGATTGTTACAGAACATTTGTTAGTTTATAAACCGGTTCTTTAGTTCCTTGTTTTTAATTCCTGGTTACTTTTTGCGGGGCCGGCAATTGCTGCGTAGCCTTCTGCCTTCAGCTTTCAGCCTTCAGCTTTCTGCCTTCAGCCTTCAGCTTTCAGCTGTTTCCCATGCAGCGAACCGCCACCAATCCCAGTCTACTCCTTTGCGAACAATCTGAATTGGAATTTGTCTTTTTATGGGGATGTCATACAAGGTTGTCATTTTGACAATAGTTCATGCGGATTATATTACGGGGGTCATAAAATCGACTACAGGGTTATCGTTATTTTGAGAAAAAAATTGCATGAAACACCGGTAAATACGACGTTTTTTTCGTAATTTCAATCGCTTGCTTGCTATGTAATTAAACGATTTTTACTGATTTTGACTTTTAATTGAATATTTTTCAAAAAACTATGCATTTCCATGGCAAGTAACCTGGGTTTATATCATCCTTCTTTTGAGCGTGATGCCTGCGGCATTGGATTCGTAGCCAGCATTAAGGGGCACAAAAGTCACCAGAACATCAGCGATGCTTTAACCATATTGGAAAATATGGAACATCGGGGTGCCTGCGGTTGTGAGAATAATACAGGCGACGGCGCCGGTATTATGATCCAAACTCCTCACGAGTTTTTCTTCGACGAGTGCATTAAACTGGGTGTTCACCTGCCAGCCTTTGGCCGCTACGGCGTTGGGGTGATCTTCTTCCCCCGCGAGATCCGTTTGCGTGAAGAGTGTCGTGATATTTTCAATCGCGCTGCTGAAAAGTTGGGACTGGAAATTCTCGTTTACCGGAAGGTGCCTGTGAATCCGGATGGCATCGGCCCCTCAGCATTAAGTGTTGAGCCTGAGATGGAGCATGTGTTCATTGCCTGCCCCGATCATATCAATAACCCCGATGACTTCGAACGGAAATTATTCCTGCTGCGCAACTACGCCAGCCACACCATCAACAACACGGTGAAAAAAGATTCGATCGGTTTTTATATCGCATCGCTCTCTTACAAAACCGTTGTTTACAAAGGACAATTGACCAGCGGTCAGGTTCGTCATTACTTCAACGACCTCACCAACAAAAGAATGGTTTCTGCCTTTGGCCTGGTACACTCCCGCTTCGCTACCAACACGTTCCCGAGCTGGAGACTGGCTCAGCCTTTCCGCTTCATTGCGCATAACGGGGAGATCAATACGCTGCAGGGCAACCTCAACTGGTTAAAGACCAGCGAGCATGGTTTTACCTCACCGTTCTTCACCACCCAGGAAATGGAAATGTTGCTGCCGATCGTTACGGCCAACCAGAGCGACTCTGCCTGTTTGGATAACATGATAGAACTGCTGGCGCTTACCGGCCGTTCACTCCCGCATGTAATGATGATGCTGATCCCCGAAGCATGGGATGGCAACGATCATATGGACCCGCTGAAAAAAGCGTTCTACGAATACCACGCTTCCATCATGGAACCGTGGGATGGTCCCGCTTCTATTTCATTCACAGATGGAAAAATTATCGGCGCTACCCTCGACAGGAACGGTTTGCGCCCATCGAGATATTGCGTTACAAACGATGATCGCGTGATCATGGCATCCGAGACCGGTGCATTACCGGTTGACCCTGCCATCGTTGTTGAAAAAGGGCGTCTGCAACCCGGCAGAATGTTCGTGGTTGATATGGAACAGGGCCGTATCATCAGTGACGAAGAACTGAAAAACGATATCTGTTCACGTAAGCCTTATGGCGACTGGTTGAATCAATACAAGATCCGTTTGGAAGAACTGGATGAACCGCGTGTTGCATTCACTCACCTGTCAGATTCATCGATCCTGAAATACCAGAAAGCTTTCGGTTATTCCACTGAAGATGTCGATGATATCATTTCGCCCATGGCCGTTGAGGGTAAAGAGCCAATTGGTTCAATGGGCACCGATACGCCGCTGGCCGTATTGAGCGATCAGCCTCAACACATCACTTCTTACTTCAAACAATTATTTGCACAGGTAACCAACCCGCCCATCGATCCTATTCGCGAACGCATGGTAATGAGCCTGGCAACCTTTGTAGGTAATAACGATAATTTACTGGAAGAAGATCCCAGGCATTGCCATACGGTGGCATTGAAACATCCGATACTCACCAGCACCGAACTCGAAAAGCTGCGCAGTATCGATACCGGTATCTTCCAGGCTAAAACCCTGCAAACATATTTCAGGGCCGATGGCAAACCCGGTTCACTAAAAAAAGGTATCGACAGATTGTGCCGTTATGCTGAAGATGCAGTGAACGATGGATTCGAAGTGTTGATCCTTTGCGATCGCGCGGTTGACTCTGATCACGCTGCCATTCCTTCCTTGCTGGCAACAGCTGCTGTGCACCACTACCTTATTCGTAAAGGGTTACGTGGTAAGGTAGGTATCGTTGTAGAAGCCGGCGATGTTTGGGAAGTACACCACTTCGCCTGTTTGTTAGGTTTTGGCGCCACCGCTATCAATCCATACCTGGCGCTGGCTACCATCCGCAACATGAAAGTGAACAACACATTGCAAACTGAACTCACCTGGGACCAGTTGCGCAAGAACTATATTAAAGCCGTTTGCGATGGTTTGTTGAAAGTGTTCTCAAAGATGGGTATCTCAACCCTGCAGTCATACCAGGGCGCCCAGATCTTCGAAATAGTTGGTTTGAATAAAGAACTGGTTGACAAATGTTTCACCGGAGCCGTTAGCCGTATTGAAGGTATCGGTCTCGATGAACTGGCAAAAGAAGCGCTTGCCAAACATTGGTTCGCCTTCAGCCGTAAGGACATTCCTGTTGACCGTTTACCCGTTGGTGGTGTTTACCAATGGAAGCGGAAAGGGGAGTTCCACCTGTTCAACCCAACAACCATTCACCTGTTGCAGTATGCAACAAGGATGAACGATTACAATACATTTAAGAAATACACCAAAGCGGTAAACGATCAGAGTGAGAAAGCGGCTACCCTGCGCAGCATGTTCCAGTTCAAAGTGAACAGGCCCGCTATCTCTATCGATGAGGTGGAACCGGCTGAAAGCATTTTGAAACGCTTTGCTACCGGCGCCATGAGCTTTGGTTCTATATCATGGGAAGCCCACACCACACTGGCCATTGCCATGAACCGCATAGGGGCCAAGAGCAATACCGGTGAAGGCGGTGAAGATGAAGTTCGTTATACCCCGTTGCCTAACGGCGACAGTATGCGTAGCGCCATTAAACAGGTGGCCAGCGCCCGCTTCGGTGTAACCAGCTATTATCTTACTGAGGCCGATGAGCTACAGATCAAAATGGCACAGGGGGCAAAACCCGGTGAAGGTGGTCAGTTACCTGGGCATAAGGTTGATGAGTGGATCGGTAAAACCCGTCACTCTACACCTGGTGTAGGTTTAATTTCTCCGCCGCCGCACCACGATATATATTCTATCGAAGATCTGGCTCAGCTGATCTTCGATCTGAAGAACTCGAACCGCGCTGCCCGCATCAACGTGAAGCTGGTATCAAAAGCCGGTGTAGGTACTATCGCAGCGGGTGTGGCAAAAGCCAAGGCCGATGTGATATTGATCGCAGGTATGGATGGCGGTACAGGTGCTTCGCCTATCAGTTCAATTAAACATGCCGGTTTACCATGGGAGTTAGGCCTTGCCGAAACCCATCAAACACTGGTAAAAAATAAATTACGCAGCCGTGTGATTGTACAGGCCGACGGTCAGATGAAAACAGGCCGCGATATCGCTATCGCCACTTTGTTAGGTGCTGAAGAATGGGGTGTTGCCACAGCAGCCCTCGTTGTTGAAGGTTGTATCATGATGCGTAAATGTCACCTGAATACCTGCCCTGTAGGTGTTGCCACCCAGGACCCTGAACTGCGCAAACGCTTCAGCGGTAATGCCGACCATGTAGTGAACTTCTTCAAATTCATTGTACAGGACCTGCGTGAGATCATGGCTGAACTGGGCTTCCGTACCATTAATGAAATGGTTGGACAGGCTGACTGCCTCGAAATGCGCGAAGGCATTACACACTGGAAAACCAGTAAACTCGATCTGTCGCCGATACTGTACAAAGAACCGGCTGCTGCTTACACCGGTCTGTACAAAATGGAAGAGCAGGATCATGGCATTGCAGATGTGCTCGATTGGAAACTGCTGGAGGCTGCAAAACCTGCGCTGGAAAAACAGGAGCGTATTTCAGCTTCATTCCCGGTTAAGAATACCGACAGAACCATCGGCACCATCTTATCGAACGAGATCTCGAAAAAATATAAAGCGGAAGGATTGCCTGATGATACCATTCATTTCAATTTCAATGGTACGGCCGGGCAAAGCTTTGGCGCTTTCAATACGAAAGGCGTAACGCTTGAGCTGGAAGGTGATGCCAACGACTATTTTGGTAAAGGATTGAGCGGCGCCAAGCTGATCGTTTATCCGCCTAAACAGTCAAGCTTTGTACCTGAAGAGAACATCCTCATCGGTAACACGGCTTTCTACGGCGCAACAAGCGGTGAAGCGTACATAAGAGGTAAAGCCGGTGAACGTTTCGCGGTTCGTAACTCAGGTGCTGAAGTAGTTGTAGAAGGTACAGGCGATCACGGTTGTGAATACATGACCGGTGGCCGCGTGGTGATCCTGGGTGCTACCGGCCGCAACTTTGCCGCGGGTATGAGTGGCGGTATCGCTTATGTATATGATGTGAAAGGGCAGTTCGCCTCTATGTGCAATAAAGAAATGGTTGACCTCGATCCGGTGGATGCAGAAGATGCACAGGCGTTGAATGATATGATTACCCGCCATTACGCATATACCGGCAGTACTGTAGCCCGTTTTGTGTTGGATGATTTCGAGAACCAGTTGAAGAACTTCATTAAGGTGTTCCCGAAAGATTACAAAAAAGCTTTGCAGGAAAAGAGCAAGGTTAAACAGAGCGCCAAAAAGAAGTAATATATCGAATATTGAATGATGAATGGCGAACATCGAAATTGTATTCACTTCATCATTCAATATTTAACATTCGATATTCATCTGTTATAAATGTCGGATAAGCAACCAGAACATAATTACTTATTACGTAGAACTTAATAGAACTAAATCAATATGGGTAAACCAACGGGTTTTTTGGAATTTACCAGGGAGTTGCCTGGTAAAAAACCGGTAGAGGAAAGGTTAAAAAATTACAATGAGTTCATTGAGCGGTATAGCGATGAAAAGCTGAACCAGCAATCGGCACGTTGTATGAATTGTGGAGTTCCTTTTTGTCATAGCGGATGCCCGCTGGGTAATGTGATACCAGAGTTTAACGATGCCGTATACCGCAAAAGCTGGCAGGAAGCGTATGAAATTCTTGCCTCTACCAATAACTTTCCTGAGTTTACCGGCCGTATTTGTCCGGCCCCATGCGAAAGCGCATGCGTACTGGGTATTAATCAACCGGCCATTACAATTGAAGAAATTGAAAAGCATATTATTGAAATAGCTTTCGATAAAGGATTTGTAAAACCACGTAAACCAAACGTACGCACCGGTAAAAAGGTAGCGGTTGTAGGTTCTGGTCCGGCAGGTTTGGCTGCCGCAGCGCAGTTGAACTATGCAGGGCACACGGTAACCGTATTTGAGCGCGACGATAAACCCGGCGGACTGTTGCGTTATGGGATCCCTGATTTCAAACTCGAGAAATGGGTAATTGACAGAAGGATCAAACTGATGGAAGAAGAGGGTGTTACTTTCCGCTGCCATGCCAACGTAGGCGAGAATGTACGCATCAACGACCTGTTGCGTGAATACCATGCTATTGTACTGGCTGGTGGTTCAACTGTGCCCCGCGATCTGAAGATCCCCGGCCGCGAACTGAAAGGTGTTTATTATGCCATGCAGTTCCTGAAACAGCAGAACAAACGCAATGCCGGCCTCGATCCGCTGGCGCATGCAAATATCGAGAGCAATATTTTCAGTGAGAATTTATTGGCTACCAATAAGAATGTAGTGGTGATAGGTGGTGGCGATACCGGCAGCGACTGCGTAGGTACCAGCAACCGGCACAAAGCCAAATCGGTTACCCAGTTTGAGCTGTTGCCAAAACCGCCGGATGGCCGTAACGAGTTTATGCCATGGCCTACCTTCCCCATGATCCTGAAAACATCTACTTCACACGAAGAAGGCGCCAACCGCCACTGGGCCATTGCCACAAAAGAATTCATTGGCGACAAAAAGGGCAACCTGAAAGCGCTGAAAGTGGTTGATCTCGAATGGAAGGTGACCGAAGACGGCAAACCATCGCAGTTTGTTGAAAAGCCAGGTTCCGAGCGGGAGATCCCCTGTGAGCTGGCGCTGCTGGCCATGGGCTTTGTTCATCCGCAACACGAAGGCCTGCTGAATGAACTGGGTGTTGACCTCGACAGCCGTGGTAATGTGCGGGCTACCGAGAAAGAATACAAAACAAGCATAAACAAGGTCTTCGTGGCGGGGGATATGCGCCGCGGTCAAAGCCTGGTGGTTTGGGCCATCAGCGAAGGCCGGGAATGTGCGCGTAAGGTAGACGAGTTCCTGAACGAAGGGGTATCTTTCCTCGAGAGCAAAGACCAGAACATAGTTTTAGCCATTTAAATATAGCAGGCACTTTTTTTTGACGCCACTCCGGTTACCGGGGTGGCTTTTTTGTGGGAACTGCCAGCGCTGATAGGGCATAGGGGGTGGAGATAAAACACACATTTATGGTAGGCTCCTTTTTAAGGCAGCGTGTTTTTCTATCTGATGAATATAAAAATAATTAATATGATGTTTTCACCACCCGGATTGGCCAATTTGAGCGTGTTGAGCCGAAAAAAATGAGAAAAACTGATACTTTTAACAAATCGAATTAAAAAGGCCCGTATTTTTTGATGCTATCCAAAAAGGGTAGCTTTTTTTATTTTCAAAACGGGTATTTGTTTAAAGAATACGGTAACAAGTAGTTATGACAATGATAAAAGATAAATAAGATATGTATTATAATTAATAAAATATATTAGATGTATCAGGTTTTATTTGAAAAAAATGATATTTTCGATTAGATATTATTAGATACAATATTTTAATAATATAATTACATCTAAACTAAAACAACGGAAAAAATGAAACTGTCATTCAAATCGGTTATGCCGTTCCTGGTATTGGTAGTTCTGGCCCTGGCTGCCATGTTTATTACACCTGAAGCGGATTTTGCTCCGGGCGCCACAGATACCCAGTATAGTGCAGCAGATATTGCCTGGGTACTGGTTTCAACGGCACTTGTATTTTTAATGACTCCTGGTCTCGCCTTCTTCTACGGCGGTATGGTGCATCGTAAAAACGTTATCTCCACAATGATCAAGAGTGTGGTAGCTGCCGGTGTGGTAGGTGTTTTATGGATCGTCGTTGGCTTTAGTTTGAGCTTTGGCGATTCTATCGGCGGATTTATCGGTAACCCTTCCACCTTTCTGTTCTTCAAAGGGGTGAAGTCGGGCGCCGCCTGGCCCGCTGCCGCAACGATTCCTCTCGGTTTGTTTGCCCTCTTTCAAATGATGTTCGCTATCATCACACCCGGTCTGGTTGTTGGTGCCGTAGCTGAACGTATTCGTTTTACTTCTTATATTTTATTCATCGTATTGTTCAGCTTACTGGTGTATGCACCTGTGGCTCACTGGTCATGGCACCCCGATGGTTTCCTGGCTAAAATGGGTGTTTGGGACTTTGCCGGTGGTACAGTTGTGCATATCACTGCTGGTTGTGCTGCCCTCGCAGGCGCGCTGGTGCTGAAACGCAGAAAGTCGCACATCGAAATGAAAGAAACTCCGGCTGCGAACGTGCCTTATGTATTGATAGGTACCGGTTTGCTGTGGTTCGGCTGGTTTGGTTTTAATGCAGGTTCTGCTGTTGGTGCTTCCGGCCTGGCTGTAAATGCCTTCGGTACTACCAACACCGCTGCTGCTGCCGCTGGTTTAGCCTGGATGTTCTTTGATGTGGTAAAAGGTAAAAAACCTTCTGTTTTAGGTTTCTGTATCGGCGCTGTTGTAGGGCTGGTGGCAATTACCCCTGCAGCCGGTTTCGTAGGAATTCCTCAAAGTATCATCATCGGTGTTGTTGGCGCATTGATCTCTAACATCGCCGTAGGTATAAAACAAAAATCGAAACTCGACGATACCCTCGATGTATTCCCCTGTCACGGTTTGGGCGGTATAGTAGGTATGTTGCTTACCGGTGTGTTTGCCAACCAGCTGGCACATGGCATCCAGGGCGGTCCCCAGGGTTGGTTCTACGGTAACTTCGAATTCTTCTGGATCCAATTCAAAGCGATGGCTATCGTAGTGGCATATAGCTTCACAGTTTCTTTCCTCATATTTAAATTCATCAACTTCATTCTGCCTTTACGTGTAACTGAAGAAGAAGAAGAGCTCGGTCTGGATGAAAGCCAGCACAACGAGAAATACGTGCAGGGAACACTGCTTGTAAATGGTGAGAATGGAAAACTCGTTGAGAAGCCTGTAGAGTTCTAGCAAAAGAAAAAGGTACAGCTTTAATATGAAGTAGAGCATCTGATCCATGCTCTACTCTATCACCGTACCCTTTTCATTAACACTTAAAATCTAACTGCAATGTTAAGAAAAATTTCTTCATTGGCCATCATGAGCGTGGCCCTGGGTTCCTATGTTCAAGCTCAAGACTCTACGAAAAAAAGTGCCTTGAATATCACTGGTTCCGTTGACGCTTATTATCGTTACAATTTTCATAATGCCAAAGATTCCGGTTATCTGAATAATTACACCAGTTTTACCAATTCACACAATTCGTTTGAACTGGGTATGGCCTCTGTAAAAGCCGAATATACCATGGGGAAAGTGACCGGTGTGGTGGACCTGGGTTTTGGCAGAAGGGCAGATGAGTTTTCTTATACTGAAAACGGCAATGGAATGGCCACAGCCATTAAACAGGCTTATGTTTCAGTAGCCGCTACAGATAAATTAAAGTTCAGCATCGGTAAATGGGCTACCCATATAGGTTACGAGCTGGTTGACGCCTATTTGAACCGTAACTACAGTATGTCATACATGTTCTCTTACGGTCCTTTCTCTCATACAGGTATTAAAGCTGAATATGCCGCCGGCAATTTTGGATTTATGTTAGGGGTGGCTAATCCAACCGACTATGTAAGCGCCAGCTTTGGAAAGAAGATGGTATTGGCGCAGGTGAGCGCTGCAAGCGGCAACGGAAATGTGAAAGCATTTCTGAACTACCAGGGCGGTAAGGATATTGCCGAAAATAACGTAAACCAGGTTGATTTAACCGTAACCGGTACGTTGAGCGACAAGTTCAGCATTGGGTACAACGGTACCATGCAATCGTTCAAGGGAAATGGTAAAGACGATGGCGACTCCTGGTGGGGATCTGCCGTTTACCTGAACGTTGATCCTTCAAAGGTGTTCGGTCTTACTTTACGCGGGGAGTATTTCGATGATAAAAAAGCGGTATCCGGCCTGGCTGCTTCAACCGGTGTTGGCACCAGCGTATTGGCTGCTACTTTATCGGGTAATATTCGCATCGATAATCTTACGATCATCCCTGAATTCAGGTTAGATAACTCGAAAGAGGCCATTTTCATGAAGAATCCGAACGAAGGTGTAAAAAGCACAGGTACTTTCCTGCTGGCAGCTACCTGGCATTTTTAACCCACCGTCACAGTTATAATATTGGTTTTACATAATGTTTAAAACCTGGTTGACGGTTGGTGAATGGCAGTATCAACCGTCGACTTTTATAAAAGCAATTTGTTAAGCCGCTACGCGATTGCGGTCTGTAACCAAAGCTAACCGGCTTATCGTATTTCTATCCATAAAAGGATATTTCCTGCCCCGGGAATATCCTTTTTTCTTGCTTTGCCTGCAGATTCGGTATTACCAGATTGTATACTAATCCAATTTTACAGTACATCAAACAGATATGAAACACAGAACAAACCCACCGTTTGCCTGGGGTTGGTCTGAGCTTGGTCTGCGTTTGGTATGGCCTCAGGCTGTGTTTAAGCAGAGGCTGTTATTGAAAAGAGGTGATGAAAGTATGGGTGAAATTGGTCAGAAATGCGGTTTGCTTCGCTTGGGTTATTTACATAATAATAAATATTATATGTTTAATATTTGACATGATGAAGCTAAAAAATGGTATTTTTGACCATAGTTCAATATGAATACGGGAATTAATACAATGTTAATAGCTAAAATTGAAGTTTATAACATATTGTATTTTCCTTAATGTTTTAAAGTGATGGTTATGGGAGGTAAGCATGTTGTACCCTTTCGGGTTTTTTTGTTTGATAACTGTGCAGTTGCGGTCGTCTTAATTGCCTGTACCATCTTTTTTGTAAGCCTTTCCATTTTTCCTGCTCCACAACTAACTGCTTATTCAATCGCTTTGTTAACCAGTATTGGCTGCATTCTTACAGGGATACGAGTTGACCGTATTATACTGTGTAGGAAGATGTGGCGGGATGCCGGCAACTGGTAAGAAATGATTTAACCCGGAAAAGGAAAGAGGAAAAAACGTTCAAAAGAAACAACTGAAATAAATGTGATGACAGAAGCGGGGGAGAAAAATATTACTGGTATACTAACGGTATAAATACACGATTGCTGCCTGCATTCCGGCTTGTTTTGAAAATTTTGTGTGGGATTCGCAGGAGCCCGGTTTGCTTAAACGCGTTTACAAACCATAGTGTTTTTATATACAAAGAGTGACCAAAACTAACTAACGCTGTGCGGTAATATAATGAAATAGTATTTAATGCTTTTTTTCATTACCGTTGTTTTAGTTATCAGAAAACGCATCCGTTTCGCCGGGTGCGTTTGTTTTTTACGGCAATCGTGAATCGTCAATCGTGAATAATCCCGAATTTCAAAACTTCCGATTTAATAGGTAAGCTCAAAATTGCGAAACCATTGCCGATTGCCGATTCACGATTCACGATTATGCTGAGTTCCGTCCCGCATTGATGATCCCAAATGAACTGCGGATGACCAGCTTCTCGAAGATCTCTTTATGTTGTGGCTGCGCCATTTGTTCTTCCATCTGGCGAATGCGTGTCATGGCGTATTGCTGAATTGTCGTAAGCGGTAATACAATACGCTCGCGCATTTGTATCGACAACTGTTCAACCGGGTAATCGGCCATCAGCTCGCTTTTACCCGACAATAAGAGTATATACCGTTGTGTTAGTTCGTATTCTTTATAGATCATGTTCCAGATCTCGCCATAACGCGGGTCCTGCGACAGGTGCTCGGTCAGGGGGAAGAAACATTTCTTCATCGCCATTTCGCAGTTATCCATCAGGGTTTTGAAGAACAGTGAATGACGGTATACCTTCTTAATATCGTTCAGTTTGCCTTTCTTCTCCATGGCCTGCAATGCGGTGCCCACACCATAATAGCCCGTTACGTTTTGTTTCAACTGGCTCCAGGCGCCAACGAATGGAATGGCCCGCAGGTCTTTAAGCGATAATTTTGAAGAAGAACCGCGCTTGGCCGGCCGGCTGCCGATATTCGTCTGGCTGTAAAATTTAAGCGGACTGATATGCGCCAGGTACTCCAGGAAGTCGGGGTTGTTCTTTAACGCATTATACGCTTTCAAACCTTCTGCTGCCAGTTCGCCTACAATCTCTTCTTCTTCCTTCGAAAGTGTTTTATCCTTATCGGCAAACACATCGTTCGAAATACCGGCGTTCAGCAGCTGTTCAATATTGAACTGGGCCGAATCGATAGTTCCGAAGTTGGAGCTTACGGTTTGTCCCTGTATGGTTAGCTGAATTTCCTTGTTCGAAATGTTGCTGCCCATTGAAGCGTAGAACTTATGGGTTTTACCACCGCCGCGTGCCGGAGGGCCGCCACGGCCATCGAAGAACACCACATCGATACCATATTTAGCTGAAATGCTGGTGAGTTTTTCTTTGGCTTTGTAAATGCTCCAGTTGGCCATGAGATACCCGCCGTCTTTGGTGCCATCGGAGAAACCAAGCATTATGGTTTGGCGGTTGTTGCGTTTTTGCAGGTGTTTACGGTATGTTTCATTTTCGTATAACTCCTGCATGATGTCGGCTGCTTCCTGCAGGTCGTCGATGGTTTCGAATAACGGAACGATATCGATAGTGAGTTCTTCAGTTTTCCAGCCGCTCAGTTTGAACAGTCCGTATACCTCCAGCATGTTCAGCGCGCTGTTGCACTGGCTGATGATGTAACGGCTGCAGCCTTCAACACCATTGTATTGTTGAATTTCTTTAATGGCTTTGATGGTGAGCAGGGTGTCTTTTTCAATGCCATCTTCAAACACATGGCCGCCGATATCGCCGCTGGCCTTTGATAATAATTCCTTCTTTTGTTTTTCGGTAAGCTCTGAATAATTACGGGGAAGGATATCTGATTTGCCGGCTATTGCTTCCAGTACTTTATTGTGAATGCTGCTGTCTTGCCGAATATCGAGCGAAGCGAAGTGCAAACCAAATACGTGTACTTTATTAATGAGGCTGTCGACCAGGTGCTGAAACAGTCCATTGTGCTGGTAGATCAGTATCTCTCTTATTTTGTGCAGGGCGTCGAGCATGCCCTGTTTGCTTAAGTATGTTTTTTGGCCGGGGATGAAAATGTTTTCATACAACTGTTTTTCAAGATCGGCCAGGATGGTGTCAACTCCTTTGAACGTGAGCCTTCTTTTCAACCGGCGCACTTCGAGGTAGTAGCATTTGATGATGCTGCCGCGCAGGGCATCGGCTACTTTCTGGGTGGTATCAACGGTAACAAAGGGATTGCCATCGCGGTCGCCGCCGGGCCAGAAGCCCATGGTGATAACGGGGTTGGTGTCCGGTATCATTTGCGGAAACTGGTTGTTCAGGAACGTGATGATGCGTCCGGCCGCATTGTAGAATACATTTTCGAGGTACCAGATAAGGCTGATGGCCTCATCGTACGGCGTGGGTTTTTCCTTTTTGAAGAAAGGCGTTTTGCCCAACTGCTGCAGGTACATATTTATCTGGTTGGTATTATTATCGGCCAGTGCTTTCGACAGGTCGTTGATAATACCTAATACAGGTCCGGGATAGAACTGGGTAGGGTGGGCGGTAAGCACCAGGCGAATGGAGAAGTCTTCCAGTTTTTTAGCCAGTGCTTCCTGTTTGCCTTCCTGAATAACATCGGAGGCCAGGTATTTAAGGGTGCCGAGGCCATTGAAGTCGTTGATCTCTTTAAAAGAGGCATCCTCCAGGGCGTCGAATAAAACCACCTGCCGTTCAACGTATTGAATAAAGCGGAATAACAGGTCGAGCTTGTCCTGTTCTTTTGTGTAGGAGGTATGCTTTTCAAAGAATTCTTCGATGATCTGTACCGGGCTCATCTTCTTCCTGAAACCTTCTTCACAATTATTTAATAACAGGGAAAGCAAAATACCGGTCTTTTCAATCCGGTGAAAAGGGAGCGAGGTAAACAGGCTGTTGTAGAGCTGAAATTTTATGCCTACGTAATTCTTAAATTGCTGCAGTCCTCTTGATGACTGGTGATCCATGTTTTTCAGTTTATGGCATTTAAATGCGAGTAAATAATAGCAAGCAGCAACGAAAATCGGGCAATGAAAGTACGTTGAAAAAATTGAATAGAAATACGTTCAGCCCATTTGTTTTGAATTATAACGCAAAAACCTTGTTGCTACCGGGTTACAGAAGGTCCTGAAAAACAGCCACAGGCAAAAAAAATGAGAAACTAACAAATGTTATAGACTTTTCGCGTTATCTTTGGTTATATCAAATTAATCAGTGGTACTTCTCAATCATATCATTTCTTCTTCCACAACAGTAGCTTCAACGGCTACAACTACCACTATTACAACAACCCGTTAAGGGTTGTACATTTCCATATTACCACTGGGGTTTTACCTACCTTCATCCCGCAAAGCGGAACATACCAGGATCAGGAAAGGACCGGGTTATTCAACTAATTTCAAATCAACTTAATTTCAGGTTATGCAGGTTTTAAAGTTCGGCGGTACTTCAGTAGCAAATGCCGAAAACATGAATAAGGTCAGCAGCATTGTTCAACAGTCATTGGCACGTATGCCGCAGGGAAAAACGATTGTTGTTGTATCGGCATTGGGCGGGGTTACCGATGTATTGTTACAGAGCGGGGGTTTGGCGGCAGCCGGTGATGAAAGTTATAAAGAACATTTACAGAAAGTAGAGCAGCGGCATCTCGAAGCCGTAAAGGCGCTGATACCGGTGGCCCGGCAAAGCAGTGTACTAAGCTGGGTAAAACAACGCTGTAATGAAATAGAAGATATTTGTAATGGCGTATTCTTACTGGGCGAGTTAAGCGCCCGCACCAAAGACCGCATTGTAAGCTTCGGCGAATTGCTTTCCTCAAAAATTATTGCCGCCCGTTTAAATGCCCAGGGCGTTGAAAATATCTGGGCCGACTCCCGCGAACTGATCAAGACCGATTCTCATTTTGGAAGTGCTGTGGTAGACTTTCCGGTTACCAATTCTCTTTGTAACGATTTCTTTTCCGCTTCAACAGGCCGTTTATTTATAATGCCTGGTTTTGTGGCTGCCGACGGCAATGGCAATACCACTACTTTAGGCCGCGGCGGTAGCGATTACACCGCTGCCATCATTGCCGGTGCGGTAAATGCGCAGTTGCTCGAAATATGGACCGATGTGAGCGGTATGATGACCGCCGATCCGCGGCTGGTGCCCAATGCACGCATACTGCCTAATATCTCTTACCAGGAAGCCATGGAGCTGTCGCACTTTGGCGCCAAAGTAATATACCCGCCTACCATTCAGCCGGTAATGAGTAAGAACATTCCGGTATGGATAAAGAACACTTTTGCGCCAGAAGATCATGGTACGCTTATAGAGAATGATTCACATAGGAATGGAAATAATATCCGCGGTATTTCAAGCATCGGCAAAATTGCATTGCTCAGTCTCGAAGGAAGCGGAATGGTCGGCATTCCCGGTTTCTCGCGCCGTTTATTCGAATCGCTTGCCAATGATTTTATAAACGTTATATTGATCACGCAGGGGTCTTCAGAGCATTCTATTTGTGTGGGCATCGACGAAGCGCTGGCCGACAAAGCCAAAGTGGCGGTTGACAAAACATTCGCTTATGAAATTGAAACCGGCCGCGTTGAACCATTACGGATAGAAAAAGGCCTGGCCATTGTGGCCCTTGTAGGTGACAATATGAAAAGCCACCCCGGCATCAGTGGTAAAATGTTTGGCGCCATTGGCCGTAACGGGGTAAATGTACGCGCCATTGCACAAGGTTCTTCAGAAAGAAATATTTCAGCCGTGATCTCAGCAGCAGATGTTAAAAAAGCAATTAACGTATTACACGAAGATTTTTTTGAAACTACCTATAAACAAATAAACCTTTTTGTTGCCGGTACCGGTAATGTAGGCAGCAAACTGCTGGCCCAGCTGAAACAGCAACAACAGTATTTGCAACAGAACATGCGTTTGCAGGTACGCATAGTAGGTATGGCCAACAGTAAAAAGATGGTGTTCAGCGATGAAGGTATCGATTTGGACAACTGGCGCGATCACCTGCAGCAGGGAGAAGCCAGTGACCTGGGCAGGTTTGTTGAAACTGTAAGGTCGAAGAACCTGCGCAACTCCGTTTTTGTAGATGTTACCGCCAATGAAATGGTAGCGCAGGTATACGATCAGTTGCTGGCCAGAAGCATTTCGGTAGTAGCCTGTAATAAAGTGGCCTGTTCTTCAGCCTATGCTTATTATAAAAAGCTGAAAGACCTGGCGCGCGAATACAATGCTTTCTTCCTGTTCGAAACAAACGTAGGCGCCGGCCTGCCGGTAATAGGCACCCTGAACGATCTGATGCGCAGCGGCGATGTGGTTACCCGCATACAGGCGGTGCTCAGCGGAACCCTTAACTTCGTTTTCAACAATTACGACGGCACCAAAAGTTTTGCACAGGTAGTGAAACAGGCGCAGGACGAAGGGTATACCGAACCCGATCCGCGGTTAGACCTGAGCGGTACCGATGTAATGCGCAAGATCATGATCCTGGCCCGCGAATCGGGTGAACGCCTCGATATGGAAGATATTACCAACAACAGCTTTATGCCCGCTTCCTGTATGGTAGGCAGTGTGGAAGATTTTTATAAGGAAATGGAAAAACAGGAAGCGCATTTTAAAGCGATCTACCAGCAGGCGGCCGATGCAGGAAAAAAGCTGAAGTTTGTGGCGAAGTTCGAGGACGGGAAAGCTTCCGTTGGTTTACAGCATGTGGATGCGCAAAGTGATTTTTATCACCTGTACGGAAAGGATAACGTGGTATTGTTCTATACCAACCGTTATCCCGATCAGCCGCTGGTGGTAAAAGGAGCGGGCGCCGGCGCCGAGGTAACCGCATCGGGTGTGTTTGCTGATATTATCCGCGCTGCGCATTAATGTGATAATTCGATAGCGTGATAATGGGGTTCGCGAAAAGACGATATTTCCTAAGATGGGTAAACTCGTAATTTGGGAATGTGAAGAAAGGTCAAATGATTCAAACAAGTCAAAAGAAATTAAATGGCAAACAAGGTAATCGGATCTTCAGATAATAACTCCCCTTTAGGGGCCGGGGGTAGCGTACAGGTTTTGGCGCCGGCCACAGTGGCTAATCTGGTTTGCGGATTTGATGTGTTGGGTATGGCGTTGCAGCAACCACAGGATGTTATGACCGTAAGGCTAACGGAGAAGCCCGGCATATTTATACAGAAGGACGACGTTTATAACCTGCCGGTAGAGCCGGAAAAAAATGTAGCCGGTGCATCGCTGCTGGCCTTGATGGAAGAATGGAAGGAGCCCGTTGGTTTTGAAGTGATCATCGACAAACGCATAAAACCCGGCAGCGGGTTGGGGTCTAGCGCCGCCAGTTCGGCCGGCGCCGTTGTGGCCGCCAATCATTTGCTGGGCAATCCATTCACGAAAGAAGACCTGGTGCGTTTTGCCATGAATGGCGAAAAGGTAGCATCGGGGGTAAAACATGCCGATAATATTGCGCCCTGTATCTATGGCGGTATAACGCTTATCCGCTCCATTTTCCCGCTCGATATTGTACAACTTACCGCTCCGCCGATGTATGTAACGGTTGTGCACCCGCAGATAGAGGTGCGCACTTCCGATGCGCGGCAGATATTGCGGAAAGAAGTGCAGTTGAAAGCGGCTATTAAACAATGGGGAAATATTGCCGGTTTGGTTACGGGTTTTCTAAAGAATGATTACGATCTTATTGGCCGTTCGCTCGAAGATGTGATCATTGAACCGGTACGCAGCATTCTTATACCCGGTTTTGATGATGTAAAAAAACGTAGCAAAGACGCCGGTGCATTGGGCGGTGGCATTTCCGGTTCGGGCCCCTCTATTTTTATGCTTAGCAAAGAGGAGTATGTAGCCAAAGGCGTGGAGGATGTGATGATAGATGTATACACAAGACTGGGAATAGAGTTTAAGACCTACGTTACAATGATCAATTACAGTGGAGCGAAATGCATAATTAGCTAATTAGCTAATATGCTAATGTGATAATGGAGAAGTAACGCGAATATGAATTTTGGGAATCCCAAACCTGGTTATAAGCCTGGAAAAATCCCGAGCCTGCGTTTCCATTAGCAAATTAGCACATTAGCACATTATCACATTAAACAATGAAGTATTACAGTTTAAATAAAAAATCTCCCGACGTTGATTTCAGGGAAGCTACCATAAAAGGACAGGCGCCTGATAAGGGATTGTATTTTCCGCAAAGCATTCCGGTACATGAGCAGTCGTTCTTCCGGAATATTGAACAATACAGTAATGAAGAAATTGCCTTCCGGCTTATACAGCCTTATGTTGCCGGCACCATACCCGATGATATCTTGCGGGGTATTGTAAAAGAAACCATCAACTTTCCCATACCACTGGTGCCTGTGAATAACGGCATTTACTCACTGGAACTTTTTCATGGGCCTACGCTGGCATTTAAAGATGTGGGCGCCCGTTTCATGAGCCGTTGCCTGGGTTATTTTGCACGTGAGCGCAGCGAAAAAGTAGTGGTGCTGGTAGCCACCTCCGGCGATACCGGCGGTGCGGTTGCTCATGGCTTTTACGATGTGCCGGGTGTTGAAGTGGTGATCCTGTACCCATCGGGCAAAGTGAGTTCGGTGCAGGAAAAACAACTCACCACGTTAGGTAAAAATATTCATGCACTGGAGGTGACCGGTACGTTTGACGATTGCCAGCAAATGGTGAAACAGGCGTTCGCCGATGAAGACCTTACCAAAAAGATCTTCCTGACTTCGGCTAACTCCATCAACGTTGCACGCTGGCTGCCGCAACAGTTCTATTATGTTCTTGCCTGGAAACAATGGGCCGATAAAACAAACCCACCGGTAATTTCGGTGCCGAGCGGCAACTTCGGAAACATCTGTGCAGGTTTGCTGGCGCACATTTCGGGTTTGCCGGTAAAACATTTTATAGCCGCCTGTAATGCCAATGCTGTTGTGCCTTCGTTTTTAGATAGTGGTGAGTATCAGCCTAAAAAAGCGGTAGCTACCATCTCCAATGCGATGGACGTTGGCAATCCCAGTAATTTTGTGCGTATTCTCGAACTGTTCCATCATAAACTGGGCGACCTGCGTAAGGTGCTTACCGGTTACAGCATTTCTGATGATGAAACAAGAGCTACCCTGAAAGAAGTATATCAGCAGCATAATTACCTGCCCGATCCGCATGGCGCGGTAGGCTATCTGGCCCTGCAGCGTTATTTACAACAACATGCCGGCGATAAAGGTATGTTCCTCGAAACGGCCCATCCCGTGAAATTTTACGATGTGGTGGAGCCGGTTATCAACGAAACGGTGCCGGTGCCGGCCGCCATTGAAGAGCAGCTTAAACTTACCAAGAAAAGCAACCTGATAGCGCCAGCGTATGCCGCATTGAAAGAAGATCTGCTTGGCAGATACTAATTCCCTTATTTATAAGAGGTTAGTTTACATACAGGTAAGCGCTTGAAAATGGTTGAAAAAAATTGTTAGTAGAACACTTCCTTTTGTAGGGAAAAGGTGCTTTTTTGTGTATCTAAAGCAACCTATCTATATGCAAAAGGCTCTTTTCCTGTTTATTGCCCTGATCGTATCGTGCGGGATCGTTCGTGCCAAAGACGAAGATTCCCTCACCAACCAACTGCTTAAGCAACTTAAGCAGTATGACTCTGTTAACAAAGCCATGAAATACCAGACCGGGTTGGTAAAACTGCCCAACGGTATTGCCCAGTTGAATGTGCCTAAAGGTTTCAAATACCTGAATGCCGAGCAAAGTCAATTCGTAATACACGACCTGTGGGGTAACCCCGCCCGCCCCGATGTGATCGGGATGTTGTTCCCCGAAAACGGCGGACCGTATGCCGACAGTACCTATGCATTCATTATATCGTATGATGAAACGGGTCATGTGGAAGATGAAGAAGCCAATAAGATCGATTATGATGAAATGATGAAGAACTGGCATACAGCTGAAAAAGAAACCAACACCGAACGCCTGAAACAAGGTTACCCTTCGTTACATATTGTAGGCTGGGCGCAAAAACCATATTACGATAAAAGTACTAAAGTATTGCACTGGGCGAAAGAGCTGCATTTTGGCGGTGAGGAAAGTAATACGCTGAACTATGACATTCGCATCTTAGGCCGCAAGGGAATGTTATCGATGAATGCGGTGGCCAACATGAGTGAATTAAGCCTGGTAAAACAAGACATCAGCAAAGTATTGGGTATAGCCGAATTCACCGCGGGAAACAAGTATACGGATTTCGATTCCAATATCGATAAAATTGCCGTAGGCGGTATTGCTGCGGTGATTGGTGGTAAGGTGTTAGCCAAGGCAGGTATCCTGGCCGGTTTAGGCAAATTTCTGAAAATTATTATCCTTGGTATTGGCGCACTGATCGCCGGTATAATAAGATTCTTTAAAGGAAAGAAGCAGGATGAGTCGTATGCTACTTATGAGCCGGCGCCGCCTGCTGACAATTCAACACCAAACGCATAATTCTTATCAGTGTTTTGAATAAAAAAGGGTGGGACCTTCTAAAGCGTTCCACCCTTTATCATTTTTAAAAGTTATTGATTAAACGATGCCGGCCAGTTCGAGGCTCTTCTTTTTTAATTTACGTACTTCCACATCTTCAATAACTGCTTCGGGCGAAAGAATGAGCGAGGTTTTATTTTCACGCCACCAGTCGTTTTGGGCCAGTTCATTAAAGTGCAGTACACCAACCAGGTATTTACGGTCGGTTTCGGCATGCCACTCTTCGATCCACTCGAACTTCTCTTTTGGAATATATTTCCAGTCATCGAAGCTTACATATACCCGAACGTAAAAGTCGTTGGTAAGTTCGTTGGGTTTATGGTGGTACAATTTCTTGTACTCGTATTTATATTGGTAACGTAAAGCGGAGAGATCGCTCAATACGGCAGAAGCAGTGGGAAAACTGCCGGCGCCTTTACCATAAAAGAATTGTTTATCGGCAAAACCGCTTTCTATAACAACGCCATTGTATTCATTTTTTACAAATGCAAGATGGTCTTCGTGTTTAACGAATTGAGGTAATACAAATGCGGCTACTTTTCCACTCTCGAGTTTTTTTGCCTGTGCCACCAGTTTAATATCGTAATGTTTTTCAGTGGCAACAGATGCATCGCTTCCGTGAATGTTTTGAATACCGTTAAACACCAGGGCGTCGGGCGGTATTACAATGCCGTAGGCGTGCGTGAGCAGGAAGTTCCATTTATTGGCGGCATCGAAACCTTCTACATCGAGCGTTGGATCGGTTTCAGCAAAACCCAGCTGCTGCGCCAGTAAGAGGGCCTGCTGAAAGTCGAGCTTGTCTTCAAACATTTTGGTAAGTATGAAGTTGGTAGAACCGTTAACGATGGCTTTTATGGAATGTAACAGGTCGTTATCGTAATATTCTTCGAGGTTGCGGATTACCGGTATGGAAGCGCAGGCGGCTGCTTCGTACAGGAAGGAGCGCTCGGTTGTTTTTTGCAGATCGAGTAATTCGGGTAAATGTTCGGCGATCATTTTTTTGCTGGCGCTAACCACATCTTTACCGTTCTTCAGTGCGGTAGATACTATATCAAAAGCGGGTTCACTTTCATTGATCACCTCTACGATCACATTGATCTCGGGATCGTTCAGCAGTTCGTCCTTGTTTGTAGTGAACAATGCATCGGGCGCATTGCGTTTTTTTCCGGGGTTCTTTATACAGACCTTTTTAATAGAGGCTTTCAGTGAAGGGGTTTGTTGTAAAACCCTGTAAAGGCCTTCACCTACAACACCAAAACCAAATAAACCAATTGTGAGTGACTTGTGTGCGTCCATATGTTGACTATTTGCAATTTTTACTTTATAATTATGTAGTGTTTGTTTTGTTGCCGCTTTTCAGAAGCGCCTCTGCGTTAAGCGTTCTGCGTTTGGCATTAAGCATTCTTACATTTCTACCGACCATTCATCTTCAACTATCTGCCAGTCGTTAAACTGTTCTTTACCGCCGCGGATCTTCCAGTCGGAGTCGATAGTAAGTTTTGAGCTGATGCCGCCGCGCGGGTTGCAGATCATTACCAGCCGCAACCTTGCAGGCTCGTACACGGCAACAAGATCATCATAAATTATGTTGATCAGTCTTTCGTATGACACCACAATGTTGCGTAACTGGAAAACGTATTGTTTAAGCGATTTCAGTTCAATGATTTTTTTTCCGGGGTAGAACGTGCAGTAAATGACTGCGAAATCGGGTTGCTCTTTTACACCCAGGAAGGTGAACTCCGGTATCTTGATCTTGATCTCGTAGGCCTGTTCGCTTGGGTTAGGAATAGGTTTTAAAATACTACGGTCAATATCCCTGTATGTTTTGACAGGTTCCCGCGTAATTTGTTCAGACATGTTTTTCCTGTTTTCAATTTGTTTTAAATGGCTATACTTTCCCTGCCCTTAACAAGGGACTGCTTTACTTTCAGTTATTTCAATGATATTGGTTGTTCTGTCAAGGGCCTGTTGCAGGTCTGTTAACAGATCGGCTGCATCTTCAAGGCCTATGCTTAAGCGGATAAGGCTATCGGTAACACCGGCTGAATGGCGTTTTTCGGCCGGAATGGTCTTATGCGTCATGCTGGCGGGGTGGCTTACAAGGCTTTTGATACCGCCGAGGCTTTCAGCCAGTTTGAACAGCTGTGTGCCGGTAACAAATGCGGTGGCTGCGTCAATATTATCCTGTTTCAGGGTGAAGGAAACAATGCCGCCGAAACCCTTGCTTTGTTTTTTGGCAATGGCATGGTTGGGATGATCTTTCAATCCGGGATAATATACTTTATCGACCGCGGGATGTTGTTGCAGGAACTCCGCTATTTCCCGGGCGCTGCGGCAATGCTGTTGAATGCGCAGGTGTAAGGTTTCAATACCACGGATCACCAGCCAACTGTCGAAGGGGGCCAGGATGGCGCCACAGGCGTTCTGGTAGAACTTTATTTTATCGCCGAGCGCTTTGTCTTTGGTCACTACCAGGCCTGCTATAAGGTCGCTGTGACCGCCGAGGTATTTGGTAGCAGAGTGCACTACAATATCAGCTCCCAGTGAAATAGGTTGTTGTAATGCGGGTGAAGCAAAAGTGTTATCCACGCAAAGCAGGCTGTTGCTGGCTTTGGCGATCTTTGCAATGGCTTCAATATCTGAGATTTTTAAGGTAGGGTTGGTAGGTGTTTCGAGCCAGATGAGCTTTGTTTTAGGCGTAATGGCGTTGAACACTTTTTCAGGATCGCTGGTATCTACAAATTTGATGGTGATTCCGAATTGCTGATATACCTGTGTAAATAACCGGTATGCGCCACCGTAGATATCATCAACGGCCACTACTTCATCGCCGGGGCGTAATAATTTGGCAATGGCGTCAATGGCGGCCAGTCCGCTCGAGAAGGCAATACCAACATTACCGTTCTCCAGTTGTGCAATAAGGCTTTCGAGCGTAGCTCTTGTTGGGTTGTTGGTACGCGAATAATCGTATCCTTTGTTTACACCGGGCGCTTCCTGTACAAAGGTGCTTGTTTGATAAATGGGCACAGAGATGGCGCCGGTTAACGGATCAACAGGAATGCTGTGAATGAGTTGTGTTGTCGCTTGCATGATAAACATTTTTTTCTCCATTGCCGTCCCGATAGCTACCGGGAACGGTAAGCGGAGCATTGATAATTTGATTAAACAGTTGTACTATGACCGGTCTTTGTTATGAGACGATGTGCAGTACATGTGTTCGCGACAGCACTTATCAAGAGGAGTTCTTACTGGAGGAGACAATTTTATCTGCAGCGACCGGATACGTCCGATTTGCGATGCGGTCCTTTAACCTGCCGGTGGTTGGGCATGGTTCTGGACAATAAAAAAGCTCTTCCGTAAGTCAGAAGAGCCTTTCAATATGTTGTATTTCAGTATTGTAGAAGCTTTTATCTGACTTATCTGTCCCGCCTTCCGCGGGATGGAGTTGGCACCTTACAGCGGTTATATTTCAAACCGTCATGCAGGTTGTCAAGGCTTCATCGGGCCATTTCCCTCAGCCTTTCTTGATAAGCGATGTATAAAGAACTGGTGCAAAGATAATGCGGGAAATTAATATTCCAAATTTTCCTTTAATGGAAAATTTGTGTGGTAGATATACAATGAAAAAGACCTCACCATCAGGTGAGGCCTTTTGATAAATTCAACAAGAATTTTATAAGGGTTACTTTCGAGACAACAGGGTTGATCTCTTAGAAACGGTATCCTACAGAAATTCCGAAACCGGTATTTTTAATTTTGGTATCATCTGGTTTTTCACCCATAATTTTAGGGAACAGGTTAGCCATACCCAATTGAGCGTTCAACTGGAAAGACAGCTTGCTGCTTAATTCATAACCAGCTAATAAGTTACCACCGAAGTCAAGGCGTTTTTGGTACCAGGCGTCGCCGTTTCCAAAATCATTTGCTTCTTCTTCATTGAGGTCATTGCTAAATTTGATATCAACATCATCTCCATCTCCTTTAACTTTACCACCTACTGCGATACCAACGTAGGGGCCAAAGCCTAATAATAATTTGCCATCGCCTAATGCAGGTTTGTACAGGAAGTTGATGGGAACCTCCAGGTAAGACAGGTTGAATTTGCCATCGCCTTCATCGGCTTTGGCGCCTTTTGTGCTGAATAACAAACCTGGTTGCAGATAAAACTCAGAAGCCACCGGGATCTCTGCGTTTACCCCGATGTTAAAGCCTGTTTTCAATTTGGTGTCAAAATCTGTACTTCCTAATTCAATAGTCTGGTTAGCGAAGTTAACACCAGCGCGAACGCCGAAGGTTGTTTTGTCTTGTGCTTTT
>CBIHPC010000063.1:0-24968 GCA_966211305.1 uncultured Niastella sp. | reverse complement strand
GAGTTGACAAGGTTTTCTGTGCGGCGGGTTCATTAATAGTTGAAAAGTTGAAAGAATTGATACAGGTGAGAAAGGGTTTCTGTGCGGTAGTCTTATTAATAGCTGGTATGAAATTTTAGATAGTAAAAAGAAGACCTCAGGCGTTTCGCGCTGAGGTCTTTTTTTATTAGTTAACCAGCACCTCGGGCCGTTCAACCGGGCTGCCGTTGATTTTCACATTTTCCATTTTAACATCCCGCGCATGATCGATCTTAATTGGTGTAGTAACGCCTTTAATGTTACAGTTAACGAGGCGTAAATGCTGCACCGGCGATTCTTTATAGGCATGAACATATACGCCGTATTCACCGCCATCGGCCACCTCCAGGTTTTCAACCCAGATATTTCGAATGGTGGGCATGAATTTGCCCGGCGCTTCGTAAAACATATTGCAATGAATGGCGGCATCCCTGTACGTACCCACTTTGATATTTTTCATAAATACATTCTCTATAATCCCACCTCTCGATGAACTGGTTTTGATCCGCAGCACCCGGTCAAGCTCGGGACTGTCCATAATACAATTGATGGCATAAATATTACGGGCGCCGCCGGCTATTTCACTGCCGATCACCACACCACCGTGGCCGTCTTTCATTTCACAACCTTCAATGATATGGTTTTCCGCCGGCCGGCCGATCCTTCTGCCATCTTCATCGCGGCCCGATTTGATCGCAATGCAATCGTCACCGGTATCGAAATAACAGTCTTTTATCATCACGTTCCTGCAGGCCTCGGGATCGCAACCATCGGTATTGGGGCCTTTCGCCTGTACATTCACTTTTTCTATGGTTACATTTTCGCATAATACCGGGTTCATGAACCACATGGGCGAGCTCACCATTTTCACTCCCGAGATCAGGATGTTTTTACAGTTGTACGGCTGCAACATACTCGGACGCAGGTAATGCCCGTCGCCAAACACCCGTTTACGCGGGTCAACCTGCTGGTGCATCAGTACATGCAGCGAATCCCGCGCTTTTGTTTGTTTTGGCATGCCTTCTTTCCAGCCATATGATTTTTTGCCATTCCAGTTCCACCAGGCTTCATTGTTGGCGTTGCCATCGAGTGTGCCGGTACCCGTAATAGCGATATTCTCTTCGCCATACGCATAGATCTGCGGCGAATAATTCATACACTCCATGCCTTCCCAGCGGGTGAACACGATGGGATAATCTTTCGGGTCCTGGCTGAAAAGAATGGTGGCGTTATCCTGTAAATGAAGGTTTACATTGCTTTTAAGATAAATGGGCGCGGTAAGCCATTTACCTGCGGGCACCACTACCCTGCCGCCGCCATTGGCGCTGCAGGCTGCTATCGCTTTTTTGAATGCTTCAGAATTTTTTGTAGTACTATCGCCTTTGGCGCCATAATCGGTAATGTTATAATCCCTGTTCTTAAATACAGGCGCCTTGATGAGTTTGCGCAATTGTTCTATTTCCTGTAACGGTTGTTTAGATGAAGTCCACACGGTAGATTGTCCTTTAGCATTAAATGTAAATAGTATGAGAACGGCAAAGGCAATCTTTGGAAGACTTACCCGGTAATTTTGTACAATCATAGCTTCTTTTAAATACATGCAAACGATTCGGGGCGTAAAATTAGGGCATTTTACGCATGAACCGGCATGCATTTCGAAGCGCTGGCGCCAGCACAACCCACAAAATGCCTTGTTACCAGCCTTTTATGTCATATATACATTTAACAATATGCTATTTTTAACGTAGCGTTATCCGTATCAATACTTATCAACGGGTTTATCGCCCATATTCACCACCAGCTTCCCGCCTTTTGTTATCCTGGCAAATGACACGAACGGTTTGTGCAACGGTTTCCCATTGCATTGCATGGATTGAATGTATATATGCTCACGGGTATTGTTCTTTGTTTCAATCACAAACTCTTTACCGGCATAATATTTTCGATTGAGCTGAATGGTGATCTTATTGAACAAAGGGGCAGCAATTCCCATTTGGGTCTGCGGATCGGCCAGTCCTTTTACATCGAATAAACCCAATGCGGCCATTACATACCAGGCGCCCAGTTGGCCCTGGTCTTCATCCTGACCGAAACCATAGCCGTGTACCGGTTCGGTGCCATAGAATTTATCACAGATCAACCGCACCCATTTTTGCGTTAAAGATGGTTTGCCCGAAAAATTGAAGAGCCAGGAGATATGCAATCCGGGCTGGTTGCCATGATTGTACACACCGCCAATACCGGCAAAAGCGTCAATATTGGCGCCGCCGCCGAACATGGCTTTTTCCGAAATGGTAAAGGTGCTGTCGAGCCTTGCATTGAAAGTACCGGCGCCTATTTTGGCGATCAATGCCTGCGGTTCATGCGGAACAAAATACGTGTACTGCAAGGCATTGCCTTCCTGGAATCCACGCCAGGGCTGCGAGGGATCGAAATTATCGATAAAGGAGCCATCCGCTTTTTTAGGCCGCACCAGTTTCAACTTTGCGTCGAACAAATGCTCCCACCCTTTCGACAATCGCAGAAAAGTTTTGTAATCGGCCTGTTTACCAAGGCGTTTTGCCCATTGCGCCATGGCGTATGCGCTGAATGCATACTCCAGGGTATGTGATGCAGAGAACTTCCATACTTCTTCCTGGCTATTGCCTTGATCTAAATGGTTTACATAACCGTATTTTACAAAACTGTCAACATCGAGTTTGCCGGCACCGCGTGGCCGGTCCTTTCCTTCCAGTTCATTTTTTCTCGCTGCCGCATACGCCTGCTGAATATCAAAATCCCTTATGCCGGCCATATAGGCGCCCGAGAAAACGATACTCATCATATTGGTGCCTACGCCCGACACAAACCGGCTGTTGGCGATACCATCTGCCAGCCACCCGGCATCTTTATAGATCAGCAGCTGGCTTTTTATAAAATCAGCATAATATTCAGGATAAGCCAATGCCCACAATTGTGTAAGATTCCAGTATGCGCCCCATACCGCATCGGTATTGTAGTGATTATGCAGGGGAGCGCCTTTTTTATCGAGCGCTATCTGTCCTACGGCGCCATCATTCTTCGGGTAAGCGCCATTTACATCACTGGCCAGTCCACGCCCCAGCAGGGCATGATATAAACCGGTGTAGAATTTGGTAGCGCTGGTTTTATCATTGGTTTCTATTTGTATGCGGCCGAGGTATTGCTCCCAGGTTTCCACAGCCTGCTGTCTGGCAGCATCAAACGATAAAGCGCCTGCTTCCTGTTGCAGGTTCAGTCTTGCATTGTCAATAGAAGTGTACGATAAACCGGCTTTGATGGTGATGGCCTCCTGTTCATTGGTAGAAAAGGTAAGAAACAGTCCTGCGCCTTTGCCGTTTTTTTCATTCTTATCGGCCGTAACGTCATTTCCGCTGAATACGCCATATGCCTGTGGCTTTTTATCCAATACCGCTGAGAAATACATGGTTACTTCAGCGCCGGGCTGGTATTTCTGAATAAACACGGGCAGCGTAGTTACAAACCCTTCAATACGGCCATCAGCATTCATGTATACTTTAGCATCTTTTACCGCACCGCTTTCACCCTGTTTGTTACCAATATCGAAAAGGATATGCGCTTCATTGGTTTTTGGAAAAGTATAGCGGTGAAACGCCACTCTTTTTGTTGCCGTTAACTCGGCTTTTACACTATAATCCTTAAGCAATACGGAATAATATCCTGCGGTAGCCGTTTCGTCTTTTTTATCGAAGCGGGAACGGTAACCATCATCGGGATCTTCGAGTTTGCCGGGTGTTGTTTGCAACTTACCGGTAATGGGGGCGAACACAATACCGCCCACCTGGAACTCATGAAAATTGGGAAAGCCTTCTATCGACTGATGCCGGGTATCGTAACCGGTGGCCTCCCAGCCATGCTCATTACCGTAAGACCCGTTTGTTGCCGGCGAAGGCTTGGCCATTCCAAACGGAACCGCGCCCGGGGTATAATGGAACCACCGGCAATGCGCGGTGCCTATATTGGGATCAACATATTGAGAGAGACCGGCAGCATTTTGCGCCAGGCATTTTATATGTACAATTGCAAGTATTACAATAAAGACAAACAAATTCTTTTTCAAAACAATTATTTTTTTGATCATTGATTCTTTAAATTGCCAAGTAACCTCTTTGGTTTCGGCAAACGACTCACGATTCACCATTGACCACTCCCCATCGCCGCCGCCCCCACCATAGCCGCCTGCTCACCCAGCACAGAGGTAGTGATACGCACTTCGGGAAAACATTTTCCAACACCGGACAGCAATGCATCTTTGAACAGCGGATATGACTGTGCGATATTTCCGCCAATAACGACTGCAGTTGCGCCGGTGCTTTCAATAAACCGGTTCAGGAAAACAGCCAGGTTATAGCCGAATTCATTGAACAGGGTTCTTACCAGTTCGTCATGCATTGCCAGCCCTGCAAGTTCCTTAACACCGCTTACCGGGCTTCCGCTGATGGCTGCATATCGTTTTACGAACCAGCGGGTACTGAGGTAATCTTCAGCTATACCTTCATGTAAGGGCATATTCCACCAATTGGCGTTTGCTGAATGTCCGTTTTTATATATGGCGGTTCCAAGTCCTGTACCCAATGTTACACCGGCAACCTGCAGGCGCCCGCTTATGCTGCCGGAAAACACTTCGCCCTGTAAAAAACAGGCGGCATCGTTGTGGATGTAAATGGCTGCCGGTGCCACTTCCAACTCCTGCGCCAGCATTGTCTTAACATTCAGTCCGTATAACTGCGGGTATTTATTCTGATCATTGATCAAACAAATACCTGCTGAATAGTTGAACGGACCGGGCATGGCGAGGCAGATGGCTGCCACGGGCTTATTTTGCATTGCCTGTTTTATACAGGCCGCCCAAATACTTATCACCTCCCGTGCTGCAGCCATTGAATCAACATGCATGCGCACCAGCGAAGCATTGATCAGTTGCCTGCCGCTTACATCGATCTGCGCCGCAGCAATATGCGATCCGCCGATATCAGCTCCTATAACAATTGAATGGTCCATGCTTTTTGCGAAAACTGTTTATAGAGGGTTTTCCATTTCCTATTTATCAATGCCCGACTGGTGTGGCATACAGGTCTTCACTGGCACGTTCTTTCCAGTCCTTTTCAATTTGCTCCAGCGATTTGCCTTTTGTTTCCGGCAACAATTTGTAAACCGTAATAAAGGCGATCAAACAGAACAGGGCAAACAACCAGAATGTAAAGGCCGTGCCAATGCTTTCGAGTAAGATGGGCGTTAACTGGCCAACGATGGTATCGGCCACCCACATTACCATTATACTAATGGCCATTGCGCGGCCGCGGATGGGACCGGGAAAGATCTCTGCCGCTACTACAAACTTCAATGGCCCTATTGAAAATGCAAATGAGGCCATGAATGCCAGTACGCAAACCAGCAACGCCCAGCCGGTGGTTGCACCGGCATAAAAACAGATACCGGTGGCCAGCAAACTAGCGAACGCGCCCACCGTACCGGCAAGGTATAATGGCCGGCGGCCGAGGCTGTCGACTTTCCAGATGGCGATCAACGTGAACAACATATTGGCGCCGCCAAAAATGATCTGGCTTAACAATGAATTGCTCAACGACACACCTGCATTGCTCAGGATACTGGGACCATAATAGATAATGGCATTGATACCGCTGAATTGGGAGAACAGCGGCAACAGGATGCCAATGATCAGCGCCTTGCGCCATTTCGGCTCCAGCAGGGTTTTGTACGAAATTTTCTTTTCCTGCTGCATTTGCCTTCCCTGTTGTAAACTGGCCTGTGCTTCTATTGCATTGTTAATGCGGTTGAGTATGATTGTGGCTTCCTGCTCCCGCTGGTGTTGTATCAACCAGCGCGGACTTTCTGGAACCATCAATAGCCCAAACGCAAACAACACGGCCGGTAGTACCCCTATTCCGAACATGCCGCGCCATACTTCAGTTACCAATACGGTATACATTAAACCGCCAGCATCGCCGGTATGCGCCATAGCATACTGCAATAATGCAGCATTGGTTAAATAAGCTACCAGGATGCCCAGCGTTATGGCAAACTGGTAATAGGTTACCAGCCTTCCGCGGATGCGCGCCGGCGCGATCTCTGAAATATACAGGGGCACTACATTCGAAGCAAGGCCAATGCCTATACCGCCTGTCATGCGCGCTGCAATAATACCAGTGAGGTTAGGCAACAGCGAACAACCGAGCGCTGATAATAAGAACAGGATGGCAGCCACCATCAGCGGTTTCTTTCTGCCCAACCGGTCGCTTAGCTCTCCCGAGATGGCTACGCCAATGATACAACCCACCAGTGCGCTCGACACAAACCAGCCTTTCTCAAAGGAAGTGAGCACAAACTGCTTTTCTATTAACGGCAGAATACCCGATACCACGGCCATATCGAACCCGAACAGGAAACCGCCCAGCGACGCCACCAGGGTTATTATAAAAAGGTAAGCGGTTTTATTATTTATAGCCATTTCTTAAACATTAAGTTCGTTGTTGGATTTCGCCATCCGTTTTTTAACTATAAGCTACACGCTGAACGCTTAAGGCTTAACGCCTGCTCGCGAATTTCGGAATACCCTTCATTTGCTTTTTTAGCTTGCAGCTGTATTTTGAACTTGCTTTTACCTGTATTCGCTTACAGCTTAAAGCCTGAAGCTGTATTTGCCTTCAGCGTTCAGCGTTTTGCGTTTGACATAGAAGGCGGTGCATCGCCCGGTTTGCTGCCCCAGTTGGTATTGGGTTCAGGTCCCATTTCCAGCACCAGCGAACCACCATCAACCAGGTCGGCATGATAAAACCAGGGTTTTGTCAATGGTTTTCCATCGAGCGTGGCCGACTGTATATACCGGTTTGTATCACTTACATTATGCGCTTCGATGGTAAATGTTTTACCCGGATAATAAGTTGGATCGAGCGCAATGGTCGCCTTTTCGAAGATCGGACTGCCGATCTCATAAAATGGTTTTACCGAAGCGCCGCCATCTGTCTGAAACAATCCCATGGCCGCCATCACATACCAGGCGCCCATTTGTCCTTCATCCTCATCACCCAGCCAGCCATGCAACGGCGTTGACCCATAATACCGGTTCATGATCTCACGCGTATAATGTTGCGTAAGCCAGGGTTTGCCTGAATAATTGAATAACCAGGCAGCCTGCATATTAGGCTGGTTGCCATGATTGATGGGAATACGATCGTACAGATCGCCTTCCGCATTGAAATTATACCGCGCCGACTTTTTGAATCCATCTTCGAGGCGGTTGTTGAACTCATCTTTACCCATCAGGTTCAATATACCCTGTACATCATGCGGATTGAAGAAACTATACTGCCAGGCATTGCCTTCGAGGTAACCCGGACCACTGAACGAGGTACAGCAATATGGGTTCCAGTCTTTCACCCACGATCCGTCGCGGTGTTTCATGCGGATGAATTTGGTAGCGGTATCAAAAACATTTTTATAGTTACCGGCCCGTTTTATAAACTGCTCGTATTCTTTTTTCTTTCCCAGCGCTTTCGCCAGTTGCGATACACACCAGTCGTCATACGCATATTCAAGCGTATTCGACACCTGTCCCTCTTCTGTTGGCACATAGCCCAATTTCATATACGACTCAAAGAACTTGTTTCCTGCATAGCCGTTCTCAGGCGTTACTACACCGGGTGTTGTTTGCTGATGCACCATGGCTTTGAATGCATTCTCCACATCAAAATCGCGGATGCCTTTTTGATAAGCGCCAACGATCAATGCGATCTCGTGCGATGCTTCCATAATGCCGGAATATTCAATACCCGCCGGCCCCTTTGGCAGCCAGCCGCCGGTATTATAGATAGATAAAAATGACTTCACCCATTTGCTGGTAAGATCAGGATTTACCAGCGCCCATAACTGGTTCAGGTTCCAGAAAGTATTCCATAATGCATCGCAACCGTAAATGGGCGAATCGGGACTGCCCTCCTGCACTTTTTCATTTACATCAACATACCTGCCATTAACATCGCTCCAGGTAGTGCGGGCCACATACGAGCGGTACATGTTGGTATAGAATTTTTTCTTTTCTTCTTCCGTTCCGCCCTGCACCTGTATTTTGCTCAACATGCCATTCCATACTTTCTTTGCATTGTTGCGCACGGCATCGAAATCCCAGTTAAAAGGGCTCATTTCCGTTTCGAGGTTCAACCTTGCCTGTTCTATGCTTACCAGTGAAATAGCCGTTTGCATCAACAGCACCTCACCCTTTTTTGTATTGAAGTCGGCAAAAGCGCCCATGCGGCCCTTGCCGGCCACTTCTTTTACGTCCTTTATATGCTGGTCGCCTTTCCAGCCGCCAAAATGTTCAATGGGTTTATTAAAGCGCGCTATGAAATGAACGGTGTATTCGTTCCAGCTCCACTTTTGTTTTGAATAACCCTCTATCTCCCGGTCGGTGACCCTGGTGATCTTTGCATCGAGGATCTCAGCCGTATTCTCGAAGGGAATATCGAGGTCGAGCAGGATATGCAGCTCTTCTTCTTCAGGCGTCGTAAAGCGGAAGAAACCTGCGCGGGTAGTACTCGTAAGCTCTGTATGAATATTGCCATTCATCAGGGTGACCGCATAATAACCCGGACTGGCCTTTTCCGTTTCTTTATAAATACGGGAGCGGTAACCGGTTGTCCACCCCGTGGTAGGGCCATCGGCCGGACCGCGCCGCGTGTTCAGCGCCCCAACCGTAGGCATAACCGATAAACCGGCCATCGTCCAGGAGTGGATATGACTGAACCCGCCGATATTATTCAATGAATATTCATAACCCGATTTCCAAACGCCGCCCTGGTTATCGGGCGCCAGCTGCACCATCCCAAAAGGCATGGTAGCGCCGGGGTTCAACATCCAGCGCGATTCTGAAGTACCCAGTAACGGGTCGGCATAATCAACCGGTTCTTTCTGTTGCGCAGCAACCTGCCCAATGCAACTGCTCATGAAGGCAAACAACAACCATTGTTTCATATGTGGGAGTTATTTTAGTGCTGTTATATTTTCTTTACAAAATGCTTTTACCACTTTTGCAATGCCTGTGCCTTTATTGACAAGCGTGTAACTTTTAGCTGCTGCAGGAATTACAAAAGTTTCCGCATAGCTGAAAGTTGCTGCTACTCCATCGGCTGTCTCTACCGAAACCGCACTGCCTTCCACCAGCATAAGGATATGGCAGGTATTATTGGTTTGAACCGCAACACGCGTTTCAAACTCGAGGCGATGCACATCGTAAAAATGCTCCGCATGGGTTGCACAATGCACCAGCTTCCAGTCGGCCCCTTTTTCTATTACCGATTGTTTCGAGATCAACTCTTCCGTTACGGTTTTACCCTGGCGGCTAAAATCCAGGTTTTTGAACGCATGTTCTATATTGATGGCGCGGGGCTCGCCATTGAGATCGAGCCGCAGCCAGTCGTACATTTTAAAAGTAAAGATGTAAGGCGTAGCACTGATCTCGAGCACCAGGTTATTGATACCGGCGCTGTGTACGGTACCGTTGGGAATCAGGAACAGGTCGTGCCGGGATGCGGTATGCGATTGCACATATTGATCTATCTGCACTACCTGTTTATTTGCCTTGCTGTTTTCGAGTGTTTGTTTGAAAGTAACAGGATCGATGCCTTCCTGGAAACCGAGGTATACCTGCGCATCTTCCTTACAATCGAGAATATAATAGGTTTCATCCTGTGTAATGGTTTCACCGAAATTATCGCGTATATATTGTAACGTGGGATGACATTGAATAGATAAATTACCGCCTTCCCAGGTATCGAGAAAATCGAAACGAATGGGGAATTCATACCCGAACAAAGCGGCATGTTTGCCCAAAACATTTTTGTTCTCCTCGAACATCAGGCAATCGAATGATACTTCCAGCAAATTGCCATTGCTTTCAAATACCAGTCCATTCTCAGGAACAATGAGCTCGAACGACCAGGCATAATTCACTTCCTCTTTATACAGGTCTTTGATCCTGTCTTTCATCCATTGTCCGCCCCATGCGCCGGCTTCGAACCAGGGGCGAACGCGAAACACCTGTTGACTGAGGGAATGCAGGCCTGTTTTCAATGAATCGGCCAGCATCCAGTTCAAAGATTCCTTCCATTGCGCATCGGCTATCACCGATATTTTGCGCAGGATCTCGCGTTTATGTTCATTCAGCACTACCCAGTCGACAAAATAGAACCGTTTATACATTTCTGCCGACCGCGTTACTTTTTTGCTTCCAAGATTGGTGACGCTGCCGGCCCGCATACGATATTGTATTTCATTCTTGGGCACATCGAGATATATTACCGGCGCTTCAACGGATGACAATGCGGCACCGGTTCCAAATATTATAGTGCAATCGGCGCTTTTATCAACCGGTAGTGACGCAAGCTCATTCAAATTGAAAAAGTCGGCCAGCGTACCTTTAAACCTTGTTCCCCAAACCGAATCAGGCGTACCGAGAAATGGCGCTACCAGTTCTTCTATAGCTTCTTCCTTTTTCAAACAGGTACTTACATCGATCCAGTTTACCTGCTTTCCTTTTGCATTGAATTCCGTTTGCAGACATTGTTTTACTTCTTTCCAGAAGATACCGCCATAGCCGTCAATTATAACTACCCGGTGGCTCAGGATCCATTGTGCCAGTGATGCATATCCGCTGAAGATCTTACCGGCACCGAGTGAATGGTAAGGATACATATTATACCCGCCGCTGGCTGTTTTTCCTGCCTGCACCTGTTGCGGTAATAATGGCTGCGAACTTACCCGCCGTTTACTACCTGCACCTTTGCTTTTACCTACAATATTCTCCGATGTTTCGTACATAGTTTACAGATTTTTTACTGCTTATTTGACATTTCTTAATGTATTAATGAATTCAAGTTTAACTATCAAAACACCACCCGCAGGCTTACCGTTCCGTACCGCGGCCATGCCAAATGTATGTACATACATATAAACATACAAACATTTCCCCGGCTTTTTTCTATTTTTGTTCCAATTCAGATTGAAAAATTAACCAGCATGAAGCTCCGCATCGATCACAAGAGTCACGTCCCACTTCATTTACAGGCCGAAGAGTTATTGCGTAATCTCATAGCCGACCCGCAGTATGCCGATGGGAAATTCCTGCCGAACGAGGTAGACCTGGCCAGGGAGTTGGCCATTTCACGCACAACGCTTCGGCAGGCGTTGAACAAACTGGTGTATGAGGGTTTGTTGATACGTAAGAAAGGCATCGGCACCAGGGTGGCGGAATCGTCGGTGAGCTCGAAATCGAAGAACTGGCTGAGCTTTTCGCAGGAGATGAAGGCGCGGGGCATTCCCATCAAAAATTTCGAGCTGCATGTAAGCTGGGCGTACCCCGATGAGGCGGTAGCTAATTTTTTCGAGATCACCACACAGAAGAAAGTGCTGAAGCTGGAAAGGCTGCGAGGCAGGCCGGAAGGGCCTTTCGTGTATTTTGTATCGTTCTTTCATCCACGCGTAGGCCTTACCGGTGAGGAGGATTTCAAACGTCCGTTGTATGAAATACTGGAGAAGGATTACCTGGTGGTAGCCAACCTGTCGAAGGAAGAGATCAGCGCGAAAGCGGCGGGTAAATTCATTGCCGGCAAACTGGAAGTAGAGCCCGGCTCCCCTATCCTGTTCAGAAAACGATTTGTGTTCGACCAGGGTGAGCGGCCGATCGAATATAACCTGGGTTATTATAAGGCAGACAGCTTTGTATATACAATTGAATCGCGGCGGGAGTAGTTCTTGCGTTGTTCAGTTATTCAGTTCTAAGTTCAACTGAATAACTGAATAACTATTTTTTTTGTGTATCCGCCTGAGCAGCGTTCCGCCGGCGATTGATCTCTTCTACCAGCGAATCGATTGTAGATCTGTGTATAGCAGCTACCACCTGATTACCACTAATGAAAGCCCTGGTATAATGCTGTGTTTCGTCAGCCAGCAGATCAATCAATGTTTGTAATTCGATTGCCGTAAAGTCGGGTTGCATACTATCAACTAACAAACTCTGCACCATTTTATTCAAATGGCTGCAGCGTAATAGTAAACACTTAACTTTGCATAAGACCTTCCTCAGAGGCATTATCCTACACAAGACAGCTGAACTTGTACACCCAATATCTCTACATTCTTTCGCCGTACCCGGAGCGCTCAAATATTTTTTTTCCTAAAATGATGTTTCATGGCAACGAAACAAAAAGATGCCGCCAAAACTTTCCTGCAATCTGTCATCGACTGCGCACTGGATGTTGTACAGGTTTTTAAGGCTGTAAGGGATGATAAGGAAAAGATCACTGATTTTATTTGGATTGCCCAAAACAAAAACGCCCTGGTACAGAATGGGGATGTGATCGGAAAAAGCCTGCTTCTGCAAAACCCCGGCGTTCTCCGCGCCGGCATCTTCGACCGTATGGTGCAGGTAACCGAAACAGGCGTTGGCCAGCGATATGAACAAAACTATTCTTTCGAGCAGTTCAAAACGCAGTGGTTTTACCAATCGCTCATGAAGTATGACGATGGCATTGTAATGACCTCGCGCGACATTACCGCTCATAAAATGGCCGAGCAGCAGATAATCAAAAGCAATAACCTGCTGCAATCGCTGTTCAACTCTTCCCTTAACACGATCACGGTTATTGAAGCGGTGCGTAACGAAAATGGCGAAGTGATCGATTTCAAATACCAGCTGACAAATACCCTGGCCCGGTTAACAGAAGGCGGAGACCCGGCTGGTCAGTTATATTTAACCAGGCACCCCGAAATGGCCAATACGGAACACCTTCAAAATTTAATAATGGTGGTTGAGACCGGCCAACCGGCAGAATGGGAGATCTATTATGGGTCTCAAGGGTACGACAACTGGTACAAGGTTAAAGCGGTTAAAATTGGTGATGGCGTTGCGGTAACCGCTGATGATATCACTGAACAAAAGAAAGCCGAACAGGAAATGATGCGCATAAAAGATGAGCTGGCGCAACGCGTTACCGATAAATACCAAAGGATCATCAACTCCATGGATGAGGGTTTTTGCATTATTGAAGTGATGTTCGATAAAGCGCAAAAACCGGTGGACTATCTTTTCCTCGAAGTGAACCCGGTTTTTGAAAAGCAAACCGGACTAACAAACGTTGTTGGTAAAACAATGCGCGAACTGGCGGCGGACACGGAAGAACATTGGTTTGAAATTTTTGGCAATGTTGCCTCCACCGGTATACCTATGCGTTTCCAGCATGAAGCAAAACAGCTGCACCACTGGTATGATGTATATGCATTCCGCATCGACGAACCACAGGAACACCACGTGGCCATTCTTTTCAATCACATCCCCGGTCCTAAAAAAAAGAAGTAAGCTAAACCAGGCATACACGATATTATTTTCGGGCAATGGTCACATTATCTTTCGTGAGATCATCACCTTGTCGATTTTCGGACCATCCATATCCACGATCTCGAATTCGAAATCATTCCATTTTATAACTTCCCCTACCCGGGGTATATAGCTCAACTGATGAAGAATTAGTCCGGCCAGGGTATTGTAATCGCCTTCATAATACTCCTCTTCATGTACATTGAAGAAATTAAGGAATTCAAAGAATGGATAAGCACCGTCTGCCAGCCAGCTTTTATCGTCCCGCTGCACGATTTGGTATTCCTGCTGGTTGTATTCGGTAACATCGCCTATCAATGCATCGAGAATATCGTCCATACTTACCATACCCTGTACCGAACCATATTCATCGAGCACGAAGGCATAATGGATCTTGCTTTCCTTAAATCTTTCCAGCACTTTATAGGCAGGTGTCGATTCAGGCACCATCACCGGCTGTTTCAGAAACTCTGCGAGGTTGAAATCAGGGCCTTTAAATTCTTTGGGGAAAATGTCTTTTACCGAAACGATGCCAATAAGATTATCGGTAGTTTTACGATAAACCGGGTACACGGAATGCGATTCTATCTGCGCTCTTTCTTTTATTCCACGCAGGTCATCGGTTATATTGAAACACAACAGATCGCTGCGGTGGGTCATGAGCTCGTCCACCTTCCGGTCGCCAAGAGCAAACACGCGCTGCACAATATTCTGTTCAATCTGCTGTATTTCCCCGCCCAAAGCGCTTTCCTGCACCATAGCCTTTATTTCTTCTTCACTTATGATACCATCCTTTCTGTCTTTCAACCCAAAGATGCTGAGAAAAAGATCATTGGTTTTGGTAAGCAGCCAGATGAACGGTTTGGTTATAATGGAGATCAATGTCATTGGCTGCGCCATTGTGGAAGCAATGACTTCAGGGAACATGAGCCCTATGCGTTTGGGGATCAGTTCGCCGAATACGATCGAGAAAAAGGTAACTACAATTACGATAATAGCGACGGCTATACTTTCTGCATATGGCGCCAGTACCGGTACACCCATAACGGCCGCTTTCAGGTCATCTTCGATCTTCTCACCACTGAAAATACCGGTAAGGATGCCAATAAGCGTAATGCCTATTTGCACCGTGCTTAAAAAGGTATTGGGATTATTGGCCAGTTGAAGCGCCCTGCGGGCATTGCTGTTCCCTTTCTTCGCGGAGCTTTCGAGTTTGAATTTTCGGGCAGAAACCAATGCGATCTCACTCATGGAAAAGATACCATTTAGCAGGATCAGAAAGAGTATGATCATTATTTCCATATCACCAGGTTGTGCATATTAATTTCAGCAGGCTGAAATGTTGCATCACAAAATTACCATTTGTATGTGAAGAAGGCAGGCTTTTTATTCAGCCAGTCCCTGCTTTATATTTTTAATATACTCCCTGTTATTCGATTTCTTTATCTCAACATCCATACACTGGTTAAAACGGGCAAAGTTTTTAATGGTACCGGTGATCTTACTGATCTGCGTTTTGCTCAATTTTACTTGTTCGAAGTGGAGATTGTGAATGGTCAATACCCGTTGTTTGCGATCGGCTTTGGAGTCCATACGGGCCACAAAAGTATCGCCAGCAAGTACTGGCAATGAAAAATATCCATATTTGCGTTTGGGTTCAGGAACAAAACATTCTACCTGGTAATCGAAATCGAAGAAATCGCGTAAGCGATGCCTGAACACATTCAATACATCGAATGGAGAAAGGATGAATACATCGCCCGACAACTGAATCGTTTTATTCTTATAAGCGGGTAAAATATATTGTTGGGGGATCGTGAGCCCTTTTATCGTAACCGGGATCACGGCTCCTTCCGCAGCCATTTTCCCCAGTTCTTTTTTCACTACATTATTTTTTACATAATGTGCCCGCCAGGCCATTTCTTTGGCGCCGGCTATCCCCAGCGAACCCAATGCACGGCGAATGATATACCGGGCAAACTCCTCAGGCGTTGGTTTCGTTGTGTCGATATCGTTGGGAACGATATTCACGGGCAGGTCATACACCTTATGAAAGTCTTTGCCGCGGGTACACATCAACCGGCCATCGAGGTACAACCTTTCCAGCGCTATCTTTGATGGCCGCCAGTCCCACCAGCCCGAGCTGGCCACTTCGCGGTCATTATCGAAATCCTTTAACATCAGCGGACCTTCCCGCGCAATTCTGTCAAGCACTCTTTCCATCAGGTTAATTTCCGCCTGCGTTACCGGTTTGCGGTTCGCAGCAAAACCATCTTTTACGCACAGGGAATAGCGGTAGTCGTACATGGGAATGAACCCCGAATCGGAAATAAAGAATTCAAAGATGCGGCCGTCGGCCTGCAGTTCTTCCAGCCATTCCCGTTTATAACCGGGCACCCGTGCCGCAATTGAATGATGATGTGCGCGTTCTACGGTATAATTGGCATCTATCTGCACATGGCCAAGATGGTCGATGAGTTTGTATACGGCCTCGCGCCCGTTGCCAAACTGACCGGGACGCGATAAACCCGCTGCATGTAAGATGATCTTCCTGGCTTCTTCCCTGGTAAGAATCAGCTGTTTCATAGTATCAGGCATAGGGATAAAATTAACTTATTTCAGCTTTATACAAAGTATCGGAACCGGGGTAAACTTGATCCATTTCGTCTTAAAGATCTGGAATAAGAAGTAAGAAGAGCCACGTTTGCTGCCTGTTATTGAATTAATTCACATTAACCTGCAGTGTCACCACAGGATGTCTTTTCGGCGCATTCACAGCGTTAAGCACTTCAAACGGCATTTCAACAGTGCTTAACTTATTGACGGTTTTAACCATTATTGTCGTTTTTTCGCCGGGCTTCAACGTTATCACATCTGCATGCCCGTGAAAGGTATATTTCGATCTGTTCTGCAACATAAATTCGCAGCTGGTCACATTCTCTATTACCACTTCCAGCACCGTAGTTTTTGCGGTGTATTTTGCACCGGCGATCTTCAGCGATTCCTTTATCAGCGGTACCAGCACTTCATCACGACCGATCAGCAGGTTGTTATGGAACACTACGGTTTTGCGGTTCATCAATCCTTCTTTAATTGATTCTGCAGTAGCTTCTCTGGCAAACACCAGCGTTATGGGCCGGTGGCCGCCTTTGGGCACATCAAACACCCAGTCGACCAGTTTATGAATATCACTGGTACCCATGATCGTGAGGTTGTTGTCGAGGGCTATCTGCAAGGCTTCGTCGGAATAGGTAACATCGTTCACTACCTCTATACCGTCGAGCAGTTTTTCTTTGATCAGCTGCCTATGCATGGGCGTTAAGGTAGCAACGCCATCTGTACGTTGTTTTACCCAGTTGGGATGGTTCCAGAAAACAAATGCGTTCTGCCGTTTGGCTTCCCTGAACACTTCTACAGAATCGTTGATCAGCATTTTATTGGCGTCGTTGATAAAAACGGCGTTACAGTGGCCGGGCGGCATTTTCCGGGTGATCTCCGAACCGCGAATGACGATCAGTTTATGGTCTTTGGCTTCCCTGAGCGCCAGTTCGTAAGAACGGTTGCGGTCGGGGTGCGGAATATCGTCCTTATGCGGCTGGTACTCGAGGTGCTCAGTAAGAGAAATGGCATCGAGCCCGTCCATTAACGCTTCCGCCACGCGGATATCGGGCCATACGCTGCCATCGCTGAAAACGGTATGCTGGTGCAGGTCGCATTTCATGACCTTATAACCGGGCACATCGGGAAATTGCAGGCTGCGGGCCAGTTTATGGTTATGACCGGGTTCGGCCTGGGCAAAAGCGGTAAAAGAAGCGATACTGAAGAGCAAACCGGGTAATAAGCTGCGCATAGGAACTTTTTTAAACGTTGGAAGATAGAGCAATTTAAAAAGGAGTGACATTAATTCATCGTGAATTCCCTGGAAAATGTTTCCGCAAAAAGCTGCAACAACTATCTCCATAAAGACTAAAAAAACCGTCCCCATTCCCCTCATTATAAACGCCTACCTCCCTGTTAGCGCAACACCTGGAATAAATACGTATCGGGATTTTTGATGTGTTTTACTATTTTAAACTTGTTCTTGTATTTTGTTATCACCGGCTTAAGATACCTTTCGGTATCGGCGAAGCCAAGGGCATCCAGCACAACATAATCTATTTCACCTTTCTGCAACCAGGCCAACTGCTCTTCTGTATTCACAGTTGGCAGATAGCCGGTGGTGAGCCGCCCTGAATACAGGAAAAACATTTCCCTTTTGCGGCAACAAAACACTGAGGAGTCCGGTGTATTCGCCTTTGCCCAGGCAGCCAGGTTAAAGTAATTTTTATAGTTGGCAGGAAAATCATTTTTCGCTGCCAGTTTCAGCTCCTTTATAGGATGGGCATATGACTTTATCAGCATTGCTGCTGCCAAAAGAACAACAACGACAGTAATCGTTTGATAGTTTTTTACTTTCAATTTTGATAAAGTCCACCGGACCGTTTCAAAGAGCCCGTTGAACAACAGGAACAGCAGTAAGGGCAACAATGGCAATAGAAAACGAACGCCAACCCATACGCCAGGCCATAAAAACAGAATGGCCATATAGCTCAGAATAAAAAAGCTCAACAGGTTTTCGGTCTTGCGTTTAAGTAACCACAGGCCAAACAGGATCATTTGTACCATTATCGCGCCTTTAATGGTCTCCCACACAGGAACAGGCGCATCATAATCAATTTTCATCCCCTGGATAACCGAAGGTATTTCCCGGGAAACATACCTGAGCATGTTGTCCCAAATACGCTGTAACCAGTCCGTTAATTCCATTTTACCAAGCTCGGGGCGGTAAGCATTTTTCATCACCAGCTGGCTTAAGTAAGCGTTACCACCCAAACCGCTACCCCGTATATACCATGGAAGGGCCAACAAAACAAACCCCGCCAGGCACGCCATTGCATAGGACCAGTTTTTTTTCAGGACCAGGTAAGCAAGTACCCCAATTAACAGGGCTATTCCGGTAGTGCGTATATGATAAGTAAAGGAAAGGCAAATAATAAGTAATCCAAAAAGATGGTTTTTATATACCGGCTTTTCAAAGCTGGTATTCAGGGTCAATAAAATGCAGAGCAGGGAAAAAAACATAAAGGGAACTTCGCTCATGGTATTCACCGAATATTCGAGCAGGTGACCGTTCAGCAGGGAAAGCAGGGCCACCAGGAAAGTAAGGTGTATATTTTGCCTGATCTTCCAGGTAATTAAACACAACAATACAATGGAAGCAAGCAGGAAAAATCCATTTACCCCTTTTACAAAGACCAGGTTATCGCTAAAAAACTTACAGATACCGGCAATAATAACCGGATACCCGGGCGGAAAATGATTGTGGGGCGATTGCCCGAACTCATGAATATTGGTATATCCCTTACCGGAGGCAATGGCTTTCCCTAAAAAGTAATAGTTGGTATCATCGCCATTCAGATCGATCTTTTTATCAAATACTGCAATATAAGACACGAAAAAAGCCACCATCAAAATAACACTATATATAACGGGTAACAATACCTTGAAGAGCGGGTGGTTTTGGGCATCGGGTTCAGCAGTCAACACAAGGTCTACGTTTTGATCTACAGTTTGCATATGAAAAAGGTGTTGAACGCTAAACGCTTAACGCAGAACGCCTTTCCCGCATTTCGCTCTGCTCGAATGTATTCCATCGGCCGCCATTTCGGAGGCCAGCGTTAAGCCTTTAACGTTGGGCGTTCAGCTTTCTTAAGCGTTAAATATAACATTAATCAATGATTGCTTCGTGCGCACCGGTTTAATTTATCTTAACCTATACCCCAAACATATATTACTGCTTAACAAATAAACAATATTTATTATCTCTCTGAACCATCCGTCAAGTGACTGGTGAACCCACCTGTGTGTGCATATTGAAAATTCTACATTCTACATGCTTCTGCATCCATCTTTATCATTTTTATCAACTTTATCGCCTTGTAAACCGGCCTTTGCCGGTTTGTCACCCTTTTTAGGAAAAAAACACCAGCCCTTTTAACAATTTCAGCTGAAACTTTGCCGCGGTGATCTAATTGCCAAAATATTTCAGAACTTAGTCCCAGCCTAATAAACGTTGTTTTGACATATGAAAAAATACACATTGCCAACGATTGCATTTCTTCTATTATTTATGGGGGCAGCCGCCAACGAACCCGATTCTGTTTATCTGATTTCTTATGCCACTGCGAAAGACCATGGAAAAAGCGGTTTGCATTTCGCCTGGAGCGCCGATCGTAAACAATGGACCCCGGTGGGCAACGAGTTCGGTTATGTAAAATGTGACTACGGCGAATGGGGTTCACAAAAACAAATGAACAGTCCGTACCTGTTCAGGGACGCACAAGGCAACTGGCATTGTATCTGGAGCCTTAATGAAACAGGCAACCAGTTTGCCCATGCCGCCTCTGCCGACCTGGTAACCTGGGGCCGGCAGTTGTACCCATACCTTCCGCAAAATCAAACCTTCCGCCAACCGGTTGTGCATTACGATAAAAGCAATCAGCAGTATATTATAAAATACCTTTCGGGCAACCAGCATTACCGCATCAGTACAAAAGATTTCAAACAATTTGAACCAGCGGCAGCTATTTCCGCTGCGGAATATAAAGACGATCGTAGTTCGGTGAACCTGCCTTCAGGCGCGGCAACCGGCACCATAACCAGGGTAGCATGGCCCGTGATCGCTCAACTCACCGATGTTTGGCAACTGGCTCAATACAAAAGCAGCCAGAACCGCGAATCGTTCAACACCGACAGCGCGCGGTTCGGAAACCTGAAACAACTTGCCGCCACCATTACCCTGCAACCTGAAAACAAAAAAGCTATTTCCGATCTGCTGATCGGCGTTTTCTTTGAAGACATCAATTACGCCGCTGACGGCGGACTGTATGCGGAATTGATTCAGAACCGCGATTTTGAATACAGGCCGGCCGACAGAAAATACCGCGACAATAACTGGAACAGTAAACATTCCTGGACAACCAGCGGCCAGCAGCTTGTTTTTTCTATCGACAGCACCACGCCGCTGCATGCCAACAACCCGCATTACGCCGTACTCGATGCCACACAAACCGGCGGTGCTTTGATCAACAGCGGTTATGATGGTATTCCCCTGAAAAAAGGCGACGAATATGAACTTTCGCTTTTTGCAAAGAACAGCGATGGCAAAAGCAGGAGCCTGCTCGTAAAACTGGTGGGGCAGGATGGCAGTACGCTGGCGCAGGCAACGGTTCGAACCAAAGCATCGAAATGGAAGAAATACAGTACTAAACTGGTTGCCTCAAATGACGCAAAAGACGCCCGGCTCGAACTGCAGCCACAGACTGCCGGCCGTATCATGCTCGATATGATCTCACTGTTCCCTGAAAAGACATTTAAAAACCGGAAGAATGGTTTGCGGCCCGATCTGGCGGCAACCGTGGCGGCCATCCGGCCCCGCTTTGTGCGTTTTCCCGGTGGTTGCGTTGCGCATGGCGATGGCCTTGAAAACATTTATCGCTGGAAAAATACTGTTGGTGCGCTCGAGGCACGCAAACCGCAACCCAATATCTGGCGCTACCATCAAAGCGCAGGGCTGGGTTATTTCGAATACTTCCAGTATTGTGAAGATATAGGCGCTCAGCCATTGCCGGTACTGGCGGCGGGTGTTCCCTGCCAAAACTCCGGCATCGGGCCAAAAGGCGGCGGACAACAGGGCGGCATTCCCATGAGCGAAATGGATGAATATGTACAGGATATCCTCGACCTGGTTGAATGGGCCAATGGGCCGGCAACTTCAAAATGGGGAAAGCTGCGGGCGGAAGCCGGGCACCCGGCGCCGTTCAACCTAAAATATATTGGCATCGGCAATGAAGACCTTATCACCGATCTTTTTGAAGAACGCTTCAACATGATCTATAAAGCGCTGCAGCAAAAACATCCTGAAATAACCGTGATTGGCACTGTAGGCCCATTTCATCATGGTACCGATTATGAGCAGGGCTGGGCGCTGGCCAGCAAAATGAATGTGCCGATGGTTGATGAACATTATTATGAAAGTCCGGGCTGGTTTATCAACAACCAGCATTATTACGACAATTACGACCGCAGCAAACCCAGGGTATACCTGGGCGAATACGCTTCGTGGGGTAATACCCTGTTCAATGCGCTTGCCGAAGCGCTGTACCTCACCAATGTGGAACGCAATGCCGATGTAGTGCATATGACCTCCTATGCGCCATTACTTGCCAAAGAAAAACATACGCAATGGAACCCCGACCTTATTTATTTCAACAATACAGAGGTAAAACCAACGGTGAATTATGAGGTGCAGAAACTATTTGGCAACAATGCCGGCAATGAATACCTGCCTTCGAACATGCAACTCACGAGTGATGACGAAGCGGTTAAAAAGCGCCTTGGCGTTTCGGTAGTACGCAATACCGCCGATGGCACTGTAATTATAAAGATGGTGAACCTGTTACCCGTTCCGACTTCCATCAAACTCGAGCTTGGCGGGTTGGGGGTAGGGAGCAAAGCGGAGCGCTCGGTGATGCATGGACAACCGGAGGATAAGGTGTCGCCGGTTCAGACCAGTTCTATTACGGTTGGGAATGAGTTAACTGATACGTTGGAGCCTTATTCTTTTACAGTATACAAGTTGAAAAGTTGATAAAGGGAATACAAAGCTGCCCATAGGGCCCTCTATCAACTTCAAATCACCTGTATCAACTCTATCAACTAACAAGGGTGAGTTCACCTTAACGGAGACTCACCCTCGTCAACTCGTCAACTCGTCAACTCGTTAACTCGTTAACTCGTTAACTATTAATAACCTTAATCAACTGAGTCGCTTTATCACCCAACTGCATGCCCTGTGCCTTCAACGCTTTAAATAATAAGACGGTAATGGCGCTTTTTGCGGCGCCTGTTTTATTTACATCAACGCACCAGTAAAACACTTTCAGATCGAAGCCGTTATCGCTTATACCGGTAAACAGCACCGATGGCTCGCGGTTTTCATAAATAAATCCGGATTCAAGAATAGCTTTCTTAACGGTATTCGTTACCAGTTCCATATCATTACTGCCGGTAATGCTCAAATCAAGCTCTATCCGTTTTTGATTATTGCTCAGCGTCCAGTTGGTGATCTGCTGCGACAGTACATCACCGTTAGGAATGATCACTTCCGCCCCATCGCCGGTTATCAAGGTGCTTGACCTTAAACCAATTTCCCGTACACGGCCGCTTTTATCGCCAATTTCCACCACATCGCCGATCTGCAGCGGGCGGTCGAAGATGAGGATGATACCCGACACGAAGTTGTTTACGATATTCTGCAAACCCAAACCGATACCAACACCGAGGGCGCCGAGCACGATGGTGATCTTATCGACCGGAACACCCGAAGCGGCTACTGCCAGCAGGTAACCAACGCATAACAAAACAAGCCGCGCGATAAGCAGGCGCGAGCGCTGCCCTTTGTTGTGCGTTTCATCGTCGTTACCGGTATCGCCAAAGAAATAACCAACGTATTTCTGCAACAGGTGCGCTATCCAGATAATGAAAAAGAACAACAGCACACCGCCAATGGTAAAGGTGGCATTGCCTATACTGCGCTGGTGGGCCAGTAGATCACCCAGTACACCCAGCGCCGAAGTATAAATATTCAGATTGGTGGCAAATACGATCAGCCACAGGATCACCACCAGGAACAATATAGGGCGGCGGAAACCGGTAAGCACCGGCTCAAAATTCATTCGTGAATGAATATTACGGCGCAAACGGCTTGCAACGATCTGCAGCAGGATGGCTTCCATACATATTTTACTGAATATGGCGAGGCCGATGGCCTGTGTAAATCCGAAAATGGCCGAACTGCCGAGGATCTGCGCCAGTGAAACCCGGCCGAAGATATTGCACAATACGCTCAATACGTTCATCGCGTTATGCAGTATGATCACAAAACGCAGGAAGTTGCGGAGCGGCAGTTTTTGCTGCATTTGGGAAAGGAACAGCATACCGAAAACCACCGACAAAATATTCAGCAGGATCAAAAAGTTCCGTTGCCAGAAACCGGGGTCAGCCATATGATGGGTGAACGAAAAACAGATATACAGCACCACCATGGCGATCCAGTAAACGAACAACCTGCGCGGCCATTTCCTCCAGCAAATAATAGTAAGAATTACCAGCATCAGGAACTGCATAGATTCAATATAGGCCGAAGGTGCATGCAGATCGAACAGGGGCGCTACGGCAAACATCATAATAAAAGCCGCAACGATATAGTTATTCGGCAGGAATTCAAAAGAAAAATGGCTGATGCTGTCCATCGCATTCAGGCGGCGCACGGTTCTTATGTTACGTAACAGCCAGACAAAGAACACTACGCCAATCAGCAGCAGGAACAGCCGTTTGTGATTACTGTCTTTAAAATAGTAATGCAGCGCTTTTTTCTCGCCGGCATATGCTTTCTTCAGCGAACTGCGGGCGCGGGCCGAAAGGCTGGTTGTATCTCTTTCCCACAGGTAATTATGTTCTTTGCCGAAAATGCGGGCGGCCGAAGTGCTTAACAGCGCATTCACCTTATCGAGCAACTGCGAAGTAATGATGATATTCGACGATACCTGCGTTTGAAAATGATTGATCTTCGCGAGGCTTTCCTTTAATTTTTTTGTAGACCCGCGAAACGATTCGCGCATACTTTTCAACTGGGAAGAGAACTGCTGGCGCAAAACCGAGTCGCGCCACAACTTGCGCATAATGGTATCTCCCACCAGCACCTTCATGCTGTTGCGCAGATCGATGAGCCTGTTCTCTGCGCTGTCAAGCACCTGACGGTCTTCGTTACTCCCGGCCTGGATGTTCAGCAGCAGGGTTTTGAACACCTGCAGGTTCCGGAGGTTGAGGGCCGCGCTGTTGTTGAGCACATTTTCTTTCAATACCGCCAGCATGGAATCGGTATCGGTAAGTTTTTGTTTTATCAGCTTTATGGGCAGCCCCAACTCGCTTTTGCTCCCGACCTTATTCAATATGAGGTAAGTTTTTTCTATCTGCAACTGGAAATCGCTGGCGGTTAATTTGCCCGAATCGGCGAATAATTCTCTAAGCAGTCCCCTGCCCCTGCGAATTGTATCGGGCTTCTTGCGGGAGGAATCGCTAATGGTTCCGGAATTACGTTGGGCGCGGCTGGTATCCTGCGCCCATACGGGTGACGCGCAAACCAGGCCGGTCGCTATGGCCAGGAAGCCAAATAGGTTTTTCATTAAAATATTAGTTTTACGCCGCTAATCTATAAAAAAGAATCGTCAAAAAAGATAGTGAGCCCCGGGGTTCCGCCGCTTAACTTTATTTTTGTATTATGAAACGTTTATCTGGCCAAAACAAATAAATATTATCAGATGAAAAAGGCCCGTCTTCCTGAACCAGAAGCGCCTGTTACTACGGTCGGTAGTCTCGAGCAGGAAAGAAAGATCTTACTCGACCTGGGAAGCGATCTTACCCG
>CBIHPC010000062.1:0-25487 GCA_966211305.1 uncultured Niastella sp. | reverse complement strand
GCCCGGCGGAACAACGACCGTTGGTATATAGCTGGTGTAAATGCCGGTAAAGAGCCGGTTAAACTAAAAGTAGATCTTCCCATGTTGGCAGGTAAGAAAGTTAAACTTTACAACGATAACAAAAGCAAGACCACCTATATAAAAGAAATTGAAATTCTCAAAACCGGTATCTGCGAAATAGAAATGCAGCCGGCCGGCGGTATGGTAATTCACCCCCTGTAATTGTCACATTTGCACAGCTGCACATTTTTAAAAGTTCTACATTTTTACGCTATCAAAATACGTAAACGTAAAAAGTAGTAGCAATGTCATTTCAAGCGTACCTCGACAATATCAAAACAAATACCGGTAATTCCGCCGATCAATTTAAAAAACTGGCTGAAAAGAAAGGATTTGTAAAGAAAGATGAATTAACGGAAGGGACTAAAGCTGGCGATATCCTAAAATGGCTGAAAGAGGAGTATGATCTCGGCCATGGGCATGCCATGGCGCTGGTAGCCTATTTTAAGGGTAAGCGGGAATAATAGCGCCTGAATAAAACTGAGCTCTTGTTAGTGGGCCCGGTTGTTTCCTGCGTTGTTACATTTTTCGCCATCGCCTATGGATAGCATAATTGCATAATTATCAGGTGCGGGGAGGGGGGATATGAGACGCTTTTCAAAAAATGGCTGCATTTTTGCTATTGAGGTTGTTCTATATGATTTCCAATTCCTGTTTGCCCATTAGCTAACGCTAATGAAGCATATATGAAATCCTTTAACCCTAATAGCACTTCATGAAAGTTTATTTGTTCTTTATTTTGAATTTAATTGCAATAGCCTCCGTGGCTCAGAAAAAGCAAACGGTTGAGCCTGCCGACACAGCCCTGGCAACTTATATTCAACATCAGTTCTACTCAGAAAATTTTGTAGACAGTTGTTATACCGGAATTCATTTTCTAGAAATCAGTTTCTCCTCCCATTCGATGTCCACATTTATTTCGGGCGATTTGAATTCCGTTTATAAAAAACGTATTGAAAGCCTGCTTGCCGATCCGCTGAAGATCTGGGATAAGCAATATATCGCCTATTGCAAAAGGAAAAAAATTCACCTCGTGCTGCCGATCTTGTTTGTAGTAAATGCAAACTGTTACAGGTTGAAAGAGGCAAACAATACGGTAGATCCTTTGAACAAGGCTACCGTAAATGAATTAGCCATAAAAATATTGAGCAGTCAGACTTTATCGCTTAGGCAGTCTTTTGATCAAATGGGGCTTCAGCAAAAAGGAAAACCTGCCAATTGTATACTGGTGGCCCCCTGTACTATCAGCAGCAGGTTAAACAAGCAAAAAACAATGATGTAATTATCGGGTTGTGTAATTTAAGTATCAACCGTCATCCGCCGGGTTACCCTTTGCAACGCTCCCGTTTTGGGCGAACGGTTGAGATAAAATCCCGATACCGGTAACGTCGTTTCCAGAAAATCGAATAAAGGAACCTGTTTATTGTCAATATAAACCATATCGCCCGTTTGATCAACGCAGGTAATAACGAGCTTTTTCCTGCTCACATCATTCCCGGTATAAACAGCATCGAGATGCAACGCATGCTGCAATAAGCCGGTTGAATGATATCCCTGCCGGAACTTTCCCTGATAAGGATGGGTAATATTGGTTTTATCTTCAAAACAAAGTTCAGCGGTTTCATTGGGCATATACCCGTTGCCATGCCTTGTTAAGTAGGCGCGCATCACATAATAGATATCCGGTAATGGCAGGTTTTCTTTTTGAATAATGTCCATGGCATTTTTAGAAGTGGTATTACTGCGGGTTACATTCGGGAAAAACCCGAAATCCATATCGAGCATAATGCCCTGCGCCCCTTCGAAAATAATATGTTCATACCTGTCCTTAATTCCGGTAAGGGTTGAAATGGAAACATGGCATTGATCAACATACCATAAAAATTCATCGATCTTTTCATTTACATTAACCGCACTGTAATAATTTGCTATTTGCTGCAGTTTCTGTAACAACAGGGGCCGGTATTGTAAATCGATCGCAAACAGCTTAAATGGCGTTTGCGTATGACGGGCAATGGTAGCGCCGAGGCCCACGCCTACCGACCCGTGTTGGTTAACCGACTCAAGCCGATGGTTATGTTCGTAATCAAAAGGTGTGGTTATTATGGTTAACGGATGAACAAAATGAACAGGATCGTATCCGTTTTGCACCAGCGCCTGGCGTTCATTAAAAAAAGATTTCGGACAAAAGGTGCAGTACTCGCTCCAGTAGGTATGGGCGCCACGGAAAGTACCGGCTCCGAAACTGGAGAAAATATGCCGGTACCGGTTGGTTTCAACGGTATGCCCGGCATTGTGTCCGCCCGAAAATCGAACCACCAGGCTTTGGGGCGATGAAAGGAAAGCTGTTGTTATTCCTTTCCCTTCATCGCCAAAGAAAAGCCCTGTAACGATGCTTGTTTTGCTCATGTACATGGTATTTTATAAAGAAACGATGCCTGACTGTTTACCGGTAAAAACAGAATTACTTATTTGTACCAGTGCATTCGATACCTGTTTGGCAGTAGTTGTATCGAAGGCGCCCACCACTTTTTTCAGATCGGCGCCCATCACCACGGCCACTGTAGAGGCAATTATTTCGGCTATGTTATTATAATCTTCAACGAGTATCAGTCTTTCCTGTAACAATTTCCTCCATCCATCTATAATGCCCCGGGAGCTTCCGGTAGATGTTTCGGTTACATGCAAATGGAAAACATGATACATCCTTTGCGCTTCAGCCAGTAATTGTTCAGCAGGAATATCCTCATAAAACGGGTAGCCCAGCAGATCGGTGAGGAAATCTCTCTCCAGTGCTTTATGTACGCCTTCGTCGCCAATGGTAAATAAAAAGCCTTTCTGGTTTCTTTTCTCGAAACAATCAATGGAGGTATGCCGGGCGAAAAACAGCCAGGCAAGCGCGTACGATTCCATATTCTGCCCGCCACCGCCGCCTTCCAGGAAGATCTTTGTAAGCCATTGGTTCAGTTCGCCGGTGCCGGATTCAAATTGCCCTACCTGTAACGGACTGTGGTCTGCGTATTGATCTCCGATGCCGCCAAACAATACCTGCGCATCGGGAACGCCATGCGCAATGAGGGTGTTCATGAGCTCGCCCAGTTTGTGACGCACCAGTACATCGGGAATGGAGCCCATGCTGCCGGTTTCATCGAGAAAAACACCGATGGCCAGGCTTTCGGGATGCGCGTCAGAATCGCGGCTTTCGCGAAACTGTACGCCCCGGGGCGACATATCTTTATCGATACTTCTGCTGGTGAAAACCTGGGCGGTTGATTTGTTTGAATAACTGGCCCGTAAATGTTTATAAGCATCATTCGACCATCTTGAATTTCCCATAATATTTGTTTTATATGGTTAATGAATAAAATCCTGTTTTAAAATTCCTGCGTAACAATTGCCGGTATCGGGTTAAACACTGGTACGCATCATCATGCCGGGTAAGTAAGAAATTGATGAAGTCTTCGTTGTGCGTTTTTCTGAATTTTACCGCATTGCCCGAGGCATCGCCTAACAGGGAAGCAGCTATGCGTTTGGCACACTCCAGGTCGGTCACCGGTGACGCTATTTTCGTTTTTAATACCTGCGCCGGATACCAGTTCATATACCGACCTGATACGGTGTGGATCCTGCTGTTTTTCTTTGCGAGGTGGTAAAACGAAACCACCTGTATGCCATGATTTTCCGGAACGATAAAAACCGATTCGGGGTTAAGGCCGCCATGAACAAAACCGCTTTGCGACAGGTAGGCAATGTATTCCAGCAACCTGTTCAGTACCCAGTTCACATGTTCCTGCGGCAGTTGCAATCCTGATAATGGAATGGCCCTTTTTTCAAAAAGGAACCGGAAAGCACCATCCGTCTGCCTGCGGCATTCTTTTGGCAGGTATTTTTTGAAATGTATGTCTGCGTCGGACCGCAGTTGTTGAAACTTATTGTAATTGTTAACCGATACCGTCAGGTTGGGCAGGGCAGATGAAAAATGGACCCAATACCCATTCGTTTTGAAAACACCTGCGTCATCTGTAAACGGCTTTCCGTTCTCATACTGGTGCTTCCAGATATTCATTTTTGCAGTTGCTTCCACGGCACCCGCATCTGTACAGTAATCTGGGTGGATCTGCTTAACGATAGCATTGAACTCCGTTTTAAAATGCGCCAGGTTCAACACCTCTTCTATCTTATTTGCCTTGTTTATTTTGTAGATCAATGCATTCATGGCGGTAAACTTTTTTGGTTGAACACAGAGGGGCCTGTCCGTGCCGCAGCACGGTTTTATCAGCACCGTCTTTTGTGTTGTAATAATGCTTTATATGCGAACAGGAGCTATGGATGTTCCCGTTGCTTTTATCCGGGTAGCCGGTTAATTGTCTTTTTGCGTTAATTATACGCAAATATAAGCAGGCAGTTCGATTTAGGCAAGTTTTATGCGTAAAAAAAACGCAAAATAGTTTCGGAGCTTGTGTAAACCTGTATTACATTGCCAGTCAGCGGAATGATATTGCCTGGCTCCACTGCGTTACACTACCTTTTTCTCTTTGAAGATTTGATATGATTACTTACTATTGTAAATAGTAACCTCAATTGTATTTTCTATGGATATAGTAATGGCAAAAACCCCGAATGCCGCTCAACGTAACTGGTATACGGCAGCTGAATTTCCATGCTGCCCCCAACAGTATACGAACGAGCCGGTTAAAACGTATGCTGAAAAGCTGGTGCCGGGTTCAATATTCTGCAGAAACGAGATGTATGTAGCGCTGGTATCAAAAAGTGCACTATCTGGCGACGGCCAGTCAGTGTATGTAATATCAGCAAGTGAAGATGGCTTAAAACCCTGGGCCGTTACCAGAATTACTTTTGAAAACGGGCTGTTCATACATACGAGCCTTGGCACTTTCTTTCAGGAAGATGGTGCTGAAAAGAAATATTGCCTTGCACAGGGCCTTGAATGGACCGGGGGACACACCTTCGATGATGAGTTTTGATATTTAAAATTGCCTGGATTTTTTACAGATCATCACTTCTCACAAAATCAAACTTCAACGAAACGGTACGCGTGGAACCGCCTTCCCCGATAAGCACCCCAGGTAAGATCCTGTTGGGTTGGGGATCGTCGGGCACATAAAAGTCAATGGGCGTCCTGAGATGGGTGATCTCTCCCGATGCAGTTTTGTATTTGTTGTTATAGCTGATCTTTAATGTACCGCTTTTTACTTTTTCATTTGAGCGATAAGCCCTGGTTGTATCGGTGAACTGCTGATAACAACTAACTTCTACGTGTGCGGTATCTGCCAGGTTGTATTCAGGCAACAGCGAACTGAAGTCGGTATCTTTTATCGTTATATGAAAAGATGGTTTCAGTATACCGGAAGAAAGGTCCTCGAAGTAAAATACAACATCATCATTTATTTTTTCCAGAACATATAGTTTGAGGTTGTCAGAAAATACTGTATACGTTTTGCCGTTGTATTTATTGTAAATGTCGGGAAACTGAGTGGCATATTTCGATTCAATAATCAGCGTATCCTTCATGGAGAACGTTGCGGTAACCGGTGGCGGCGGCTGTTCGGTATGATCTTTTTTACAGGATGCAGTGAGTAACAGCGGAATGCAGGTTACGGGAAGGATCAGGTGTAAATAATTTTTCATATAAGATGGTTTAATTTTTCAAGTTTACAATTAAAACACCTTATACCTGCATGTCTGCTATGTTTATTCCTGTATTTATTACTTATTTAACACCCTTCTTTGCTCAACAACACCGATTGTTTTATGTCAGCGATTCCATTGTACTTTTATAACATTCCTTTTACAAATTCATTCTGTTCATTGCTACCCGTCTTCCCCATCCGTAATCTCGCTACCCGGTCCTGTGGTGTCATCAGGCTTATCGTTTTTCTTATCCTTTTCGGCCAGATTTTCATTGGCGCGCGGATTCGGGTTCTTTTTCACCGATTCGGGCGACTGGCCATTATCGAAGGCGGTTTCCTGCTCTTCTCTTTTAATATCTTCTTCGCGTTTACCTGAGATCATATGTTTTTTTAATTATGGTCAAAAAGATTATGCCAGGCAGCACTCATGCGCCTGGCATATTAAAAGTTGCAACAGGTATTGTTCGATGTTTATGCATGTTCATGCACCCCTTCACCGATCTCTTCCAGCATTTTTCGGTTGAACGCTTCCAGGTCTTTGGGGCTGCGGCTGGTTACAAGGCCCTTGTCAACCACCACTTCTTTATCAACCCAATTCACCCCGGCGTTTACCAGGTCGGTTTTAATGGAAGCATACGAGGTCATGGTGCGCCCTTTTAAAAGACCTGTTTCAATCAGTAATTGCGGGCCATGGCAAATAGCCGCAACAGGTTTGCCTTTGTCGAGGAAATGCTTTACAAATGCAACGCATTTCTCATTGGCCCTTGCTTTATCGGGGTTCATTACGCCGCCGGGAACAACCAGGGCATCATAGTCATCGGGATTGGCGTCATCGATTGGCACATCAACGGGAAGTTCTATCGACCAGTGATCGTGGTTCCAGGCTTTCACTTTATCCTTTTGCGGCGAAACGATCTGCGCGTTCACGCCTGCTTCCTTCAGTGCCTGTAGGGGCTGCGTAAGTTCAACCTCTTCAAAACCGTTTTCTGTAATGATCGCTACTCTTTTTCCTCTTAACTTTTGTGTAGCCATAAAATGAATTTTTTAAGTATGGATGATTAAAATAAAATATGGGTGATTATAATTTTTACATCGGGTTAACGGGCCGGGTGCGTTCTTTTATACACAAAAAAATCGTACCTCGCACAGCCCGGAAGACAGCCGGTAACTGCCGAATTTATTCTACGACCTGAGGAGGCGCCGCCGGAATGTATTTATTCCGGCTATAGGAAAGAATCTGGCTCTTTAAAGATCATTTTCATGCCTGTTAGGGAACATGGCGGAATATATGCCGGATTTTAACCTGGAAGAATTTTTGTAAATTGATACGTTTTAGCAATCGCGTGGTTTCCGGTTGCCAGACTATATTTTTACAGAAAAATGTAAAATCTTTCAAATTGTGCTAATTTGTTTCCCTGATTTCCCGGGATCGCTGATTTCCGGGTTTTATTATGTTAGAATAAATTTCCTGCGTAAAATTTCTTTGTGATGCGTTTGCTTATATCGATTGTTTTGCCGGTACTATCGCTTTCCGTTTTTGCTCAAAGTGAACGCTATAATTTTTCCAAACTCGATACCTATACCGGGCTTTCACATAACCAGGTTAATGCTATTCTAAAAGATCCTGCAGGTTTTATATGGTTTGGCACCATGTCGGGCCTCAACCGCTATGATGGATATTCCTGCAAAGTATATCGTAATAAACAAAATGACACCACTTCTCTGTACGACAATTATATCATCTCGCTGTATGAGCTTCCCGATGACAAAATGTGGGTGGAAACAAGGAAAGGCCCTTGTATTTATTATTCTAAAACAGAGAAATTTGATACCCATTGTGGTAGTTACTTAAAGTCTCTCGGTTTGCCTTCCGGTAATATTGTCAATATTGTAAAAGGAAACAACGGCAGATATTGGTTTTTGTACGATAATCTTGATGTATGCCTGTATTCAAGTGCAGAAAAAAAAGTAAAGCCATTCAGGCAGAAATTAAGTTTACATTCTTCAGATAAAATTACCGCTATTGAAGAAACGAAAGATGGAAAGTTGTGGCTGGTGTGCCAAAATGGATTATTGGAACAGTATGATTTATACTCAGATAAAATTATTTTCTCGGGCTTCCCGATCCGGCAACTGCATAAAGGAGATAATGCTAATGAGCTTTTTATAGATAGCGATGGAGATGTGTGGGTGTGGTGTTACACTTATGGAGCTTTTTTGTTTAGTCCTGAAAGCAGCGAAATCAAAGTGTTTAATGAAAGTTCCCATCCTTTTAAATTGGGTTCGCATCTGGTAAGTAAGATTGTTCAGGACAACAATGGCTATATCTGGGTGTCGACCGATCATGGAGGAGTGACGCTGATCGACAAGGCAAATAACTTCCGGACCAGTTATCTGATGAACGATCCGAAAAATCCGAAAAGTCTGAGTCAAAACACCATCACAACCTTGTATAAGGATGACAGGGGGATCATATGGCTTGGAACGTATAAGCAGGGTGTGAATTATTTCAATGGTAACATCGTTCAGTTTCCACATTATCGTCACCATGAATCGAATACGAGAAGCCTTCCATATGACGATGTAAATCGTTTTGTTGAAGATGAATGGGGAAATGTCTGGATTGGGACCAATGGCGGCGGATTGATCTATTTCGACAGAAAGAACAATACGTTCAGGCAGTACCTGAACGATCCCAAAAACAGCAACAGCCTCAGCAGTAATGTGATTGTCAGCTTATGTATCGATCACAACGGCCTCCTTTGGATAGGTACTTTCCTTGGTGGCCTCAACAGCTTCAATGGAAAGGAATTCAGGCACTACAAACATAATGAAAAAGATCCTGCAAGCCTGGCAAATGATAACGTATGGGAGATCATAGAAGACAGGGAGCATAACTTATGGATAGGCACCTTAGGTGGCGGCATGGACCTTTTTGAGAGAAAAACAAACCGGTTTCAACATTACCCGTTTAATAACAGGAAGCCGGCGCCTTTACTTTCCAGTTTTATTTCAACTATCCTGCAGGACAGGGAGGGGAATTTGTGGATTGGGGCCGACAATGGGGTTGCTGTTATTGAAAAGAACAAAGACACACCGGTTTTTTATCACCATACAGACGATATAAACAGTTTAAGCAGCAATAATGTGAATTGCCTTTTCGAGGACAGCAAAGGAAATATATGGATAGGAACAAGGGAAGGATTGAATTTGTTTAACAGGCAATCCGGAACGTTTCAGGTATACACAACTTCAGATGGCCTGCCGGATAATTTAATACTGAATATTCTTGAAGATGATAATCACACGCTTTGGTTGTCAACACCTAACAATTTATGTAATGCCATACAAAACGGAAGCCGTACAGCTTTTTCAATCATCAGTTATGATGAAACGAACAACATTCAGAACCGTGAATTCAATGATAATGCAGCGCTCAAAACAAAGGCGGGTGAACTGATCTTCGGAGGACCTTCCGGCTTCAATATCATAGATCCGGATAAAATACAGAAGCCGCTGAATCGTCCTGAAATTGTTTTCACCGGTATCCAGATTTTGAATAATTATATCGAACCTGGTGAGTTTATCAATGATCGTGTTTTGCTTCAGCAATCCTTAACCTACCTGGAAAGTATAAGCCTGAAATATAAAGAAAATGTATTCTCCATTGAGTTTGCATCACTCGATTTTGGCCATGGCGCCCGTGATAAATATGCTTATATGCTGGAAGGATTTAATTCAGATTGGTTGTATGCCGATGGCGCCCGGCGAAGGGCTACTTATACAAACCTTAGTCCGGGCCTTTATCATTTCAAGGTAAAAATTTTAGGAAGGGATGGTTTATGGAGCGATGTAAAAACCCTGCGAATTAATATCGAGCCTCCTTTTTGGCGAACGCCTGTTGCTTATATTATATATGCGTTATTCGCGGCAGGGTTGTTGCTGCTATGGCGTAGGATAATGTTAGAAAGAATGCGCATGCGCTTTGAGGTGCAACAGCAACGAAGGGAAGCAGAAAGGGCCCATTCGATAGAACAGTTGAAGACAAAATTTTTTACCAATGTTAGTCACGAGTTTCGTACGCCATTGAGTCTGATCATTGCTCCATTAGACAGAATTATTAAACAAATACCAGATGAAGAATATAAAAACCAATTGAATCTTGTTCAGCGTAATGCTAAACGCTTATTGAACCTGGTAAACCAACTACTCGATTTCAGGAAGATAGAGGTGCAGGAAGTGAAACTTCATCCAGCAATAGGCGATATAATAGCGTTCGTTAATGACATAAGCCAGTCCTTTATGGATGTTGCCGAAAAGAAAGGTATCCAATTCTCATTCTCTTCCAATATTGGCAGTCTTGAAATTTATTTCGATCGCGATAAAATCGAAAAGATATTATTAAACCTGCTTTCCAACGCTTTTAAATACACGCATGATAACGGAGTGGTGAGCCTCAATCTGATATACAGCCCGTCGGTAAACAATGAAAACGAAGGGACGCTTGCTATAGAAGTAAAGGACACAGGAATTGGCATTCCTGCCAGTCAACAGGAAAAGATCTTCGAACGGTTCTTTCAAACCGATTTACCCGATAGTATGGTGAACCAGGGTACTGGTATAGGGCTGGCCATTACAAAAGAGTTTGTAAAATTGCATAACGGAATTATTACCGTAAAAAGCGAACCGGATAAGGGTACTTGTTTTACAGTATTGCTTCCGGCAAAAAAGGTCTATGAACCTTCCACCCGGGCGACCACTATTCCAACTGAAATGGAAAGTGGAGAACAAATAACATTGGAAGAAAGGCCGAAGAGCGGTAAGATGAGGACGATATTAATAGTAGAAGACAATGAGGACCTGCGTTTTTATTTAAAAGATAACCTGAAAGGGCAATATAATATTCAGGAAGCCACAAATGGAAAAGAAGGGTGGGAAAAAATAAAACGACTCAATCCCGATCTGGTAGTGAGCGATATCATGATGCCCTTAATGGACGGAGTGGAGTTGGCCAGAAAAATAAAAACCGAAACCGTTACCGCCCATATTCCGGTCATCCTGCTTACTGCCATGGGAAGTGAGGAAAAACAACTGGAAGGGTTGAAAGCAGGGGTAAATGATTACATTACGAAACCTTTCACCTTTGATATCCTGGCCTCCCGGATACGGAACCTGTTAACCCAGCAAAAACTGTTACAGAAAAAGTTCCAGAAACAAATAGAGGTTAACCCGGCAGAGATAACGGTAACATCCGTTGATGAAAAATTTCTGAAACAGGCATTGGCAGTTGTTGAAGACAACATCGATAATCCCGGGTTTTCGGTAGAGGATTTCAGTAGTGGCATGCACATGGATCGTTCCACTTTGTATAGAAAAATTATTTCACTGACGGGCAAATCGCCAATTGATTTTATTCGTTCGATCCGCTTAAAAAGGGCTGCCCAGCTATTGTTGAAAAGCGGAATGTCAGTTGCTGAGGTCGCCTATGAAGTGGGGTTCACTAATCCAAAGAAATTCACCAGGGATTTTAAAGAAGAATTTCAGGTCACTCCATCGCAGTATGTTGCCAATAAGAACGGGCAGGATGTATAAAGGAAAGTTGGGGCACACAAGCAAACTATTAATTTTCCCTTGCTTTACTTGTCTTTTGTATAAAACATGATGAAAGCCATATGATTGCAACATTTCGTACCCCGATCTGCATCAATGCGCCCCTCCGTTTGGGCAATCGAAATTCGCTGATCAATGTTAAACCGCCATATTGGCTATGACGTTGGTGGACGCCAATTCGATATGTATTTCAGTTACCTGATGGGCATTACCCCAAGCACGATGCTGATCCGGATATATGGGAAGTCATTAGTGCGAAATTCATGGAAATCAATTGTCTGCACCATTTAAGACCCTAATTTGCACCATCCTGGCCCCCTGTTTTCTTCAGCACTGCAATAAATTTACAGCAATCGTGTAAGATCAAAGATTGCTGTATGAAAAGACACCTGCTATTTCTTAGCTGCTTCTGTGCTTTTGCTATTAATGACTTATTGGCAGCGCCCCCTTCGTATATTCAAACAAAGGACGGCGTTATTGTTTTTACCGACCCGGTTTTTACGGGTACCTCCAATGCCGTTAAGCTCGAAGTGATATCAGACAATATCTTAAGAGTAATTGCGGCCCGGGGAAAGGAAATAGTGCCTGCTCAAAGCCTTGTCACCGTTTACACCAAAAGCCCTGATCTTTCCTGGAATATCATTCCCTCCAAAGATAAGCTCACACTTAAAACAAAAAAACTGATCGCGGTTGTTGACCTGAAAACCGGCGCCGTTACTTTCCTGGACCAGAATGGTAAAAAAATATTGACAGAGAAGCAGCCATTGGGAAGAGCTTTTCAACCAGTAATATTTGAAGGCAAAAGGTATTACGCACTTACTCAAATATTTGAGACAACATCAGGCGATTCATGGTATGGCCTGGGACAACACCAGGACGGTATAATAAATTACAGGGGGCAGCAGACTACGTTCTTCCAGAATAATACCGAGGTAGCTATCCCATTCCTTGTGTCAGGCAAAAACTATGGAATACTCTGGGATAATTATTCTCTTACGAAAGCAGGAGATGTACGGCCGCTTCATCCGCTTTCTTCATTGCAGCTATTTTCAAAAAGTGGCGAGCCGGGATGGCTAACGGCCTCATATGCCAACGATAAGCAAAAACCGCAGGAAACGATTACTGAAAGAGCTGAAGAAACTATCAGTATGGAGTTTTTGGGAGAATCCAAAATTCAGCTTCCGGAGGTATTTACGCCGGCTACGGGTGTGGTAACATGGGAAGGAGAGCTTGCCAGCTTCTTTTCGGGACTTCACCAGTTCCGTTTCACATTTGGCGGGTCACTGAAGGTATGGCTTAATGGAAAGCTGGTGCTCGATCACTGGCGAAAGGCATGGAACCCTGCGCCTGCACTAATCCCTTTCCAATTCAATAAAGGCGAAAAAATTCCTGTCAAAATTGAATGGATACCCGAAGGGGGCGAATCATATTTGTCATTAAAATGGCAGGCGCCGTTAAGCAAAGATGAGCAGAACTGTTTTAGTTTCTCGTCTGAAGCAGGGAAGCAGATTGATTATTATTTCATCCATGGCAATAACACAGATGATGTGATCTCCGGTTACCGGCGTCTTACGGGCAAGGCGCCTATTGTACCCAAATGGGCATTGGGTTTCTGGCAAAGCCGGGAGCGATATAAAACACAGGATGAAATACTGGCTACGGTCGATGAATTCCGTAAAAGAAAAATTCCAATTGATAATATCGTTTTAGACTGGAGTTACTGGCGCGAAGCGGAATGGGGCAGCCAGGAATTCGACGAAAAGAGATTTCCTTCACCCGACAGCATGATAGATGTATTACATGAGAAATATAATACACAGATCATGATCTCTGTATGGCCGAAATTTTATGAAGGCATACCAACCTATAAAGAATTCAATAAAAACGGATGGCTTTACAAAAGAAATATTGCCGACCGCCAGCGGGACTGGATAGGCGAAGGATATGTGTCTACTTTCTATGATGCCTTCAACGAAAAAGCAAGAAAAGGATTCTGGAATCTAATAAACAAAAAAATATACAGCAAGGGAATAGATGCGTGGTGGATGGATGCCAGTGAGCCGGATATCCTTTCCAATGTTGATCCGCAAAAAAGAAAGCTGCAAATGACCCCTACCGCTTTGGGCAGTGCAGCGGAATTTTTAAACGCTTATCCACTGCAGAATGCAAAAGGAATTTATGAGGGACAGCGTTCTACCGATCCCGATAAAAGAGTGTTTTTGCTTACCCGCTCCGGTTTTGCCGGGTCACAGCGCTATGCAGCAGCCATCTGGAGCGGTGATATCGGCTCCACATGGCGCGATATGAAGACGCAGATCACCGCCGGAATTAATTTTTCCCTGTCTGGGTTGCCTTACTGGACGATGGATATTGGCGGATTTGTTGTACCTGAAAAATTTGAAAAACCCGATAGTGAAAACTTAGCCGAATGGAGGGAATTGAATACACGCTGGTACCAGTTCGGCGCATTTGTTCCCTTGTTCCGTTCACATGGGCAGTTCCCTTACCGTGAGATATTTAATATAGCTGGGGAAACACATCCTGCGTATAAAAGCTTCCTCTATTACGATAAACTGCGTTACCGGTTGTTGCCTTATATCTATTCCCTGGCCGGTGCAGCTTATCATAATGATTATACGATCATGCGGGGGTTGGTGATGGACTTCTCAGCAGATACGGCAGTACTGAATATAGGTGATCAATATATGTTCGGTTCTTCTCTTCTGGTAAATCCGGTGTATGAATACAAACAGCGCAGGCGTTCCCTTTATTTACCTGAATGTGTCGGTTGGTATGATCTCTATTCGGGAAAATGGTATGCAGGTGGTCAAAATATCATTGCGGAAGCTCCCTATGAAAGAATGCCTGTATTTGTAAAGGCAGGTTCCATCATTCCTTTTGGCCCCGAATTGCAGTACACTGCAGAAAAACCTGCAGATTCGATCACCATCAACGTATATGCGGGCGCGAATGCTTCATTCAACCTGTATGAAGATGAGGGTGTCAATTACAATTATGAAAAAGGCGCTTTTTCCATCATTCCTATAATTTATAATGAGAAAACAAGGACAGTCACTGTTGGCGACCGGAAAGGTGGTTACACCGGTATGCTGCAAAAAAGGACGTTTCGAATTAATCTCATCACAAACGATAAAAAAAAGCCAATTGATATGGATACTTATGACAAAGAGATCTTGTATGATGGTAAGAAAGCGGAGGTGAAATTATAGTCAATTTAAATATTAACACATGCATTCAACCAAAACGATTCGCTTGCGACTATTGCTGCTATGGGGTGTATTAACCCTAACCTTGTTAAATACAACTGCTTTTTCACAAACAGAAAGAATTAGCGGCACAGTTATCAATCAACGGACCTCCGCCCCGGTTCCCGGAGCTACGATTACCTTAAAAGGTGCCGGCCGTTTCACAGTAGCCGATGATGCCGGAAAGTTTACTATCGATGCCACGGCAGGCAATGTGCTCGTAGTTACGATGATAGGTTTTATGAAAAAGGAAATCGTTGTTGGTAAACGTAACACCATTGAGATCAAAATCAGTGAGCTTTCCTTACAATTAGACGACGTGGTAGTAATTGGTTACGGTAAAACGAAACGTAAGGATGTAACAGGCGCCATATCTTCCATTACAGGGGAAGACCTCCGCAAAACACTTCCTGCCACCATTGATCAGGCGCTGCAGGGTAAAGTGGCCGGTTTAATGATACAACAGATCTCCGGTCAACCAGGGGGCGGCGTATCTGTTCAGGTTCGCGGAGTGTCATCGATCAGCGGAAATAATGCACCATTGTATGTGATAGATGGCGTTATTATTCCACCTCCGGGCGACCCGGGCAGTGGTTCAAATCCATTAAATACCATCAACCCTTCCGAAATTGAAAGTATTGATGTGTTAAAAGATGCATCGGCATCCGCTATTTATGGTTCACAGGCTACTAATGGGGTAATAGTGATTACTACTAAAAGAGGTAGGGTTGGAGTTCCTACGATCTCTTATGATGGTTATTATGGTTATCAGGAATTACCTAAAAAACTTCCTACTGTTGATTTACAGGAATTCGCTACGCTGTTAAACGACCGCGCTGCTGTATGGCAGTTCGATGCCAGGCCGGAATTTATAAATCCTAAATTCCTGGGAAAGGGTACCGATTGGCAATCGGAGTTATTCCGTAAAGCGCCCATGCAAAATCATGCTGTTTCTGTCAATGGTGGCGATGCCCGTACCCAATATTTGTTTTCGGCTTCTTACTTCAACCAGGAAGGCATTGCGCTTGGCTCTGATTTTAAAAGATATTCGGTTCGTTTGAATTTAGACAATAAAACAACCAATTGGCTGAAAATAGGTACCAGCCTGCAGTTAGCGCATGTTGACGAAAATGTCAATTCAACTACTTCCAGCGTTATTTCCAATGCATTGAGGTTAACGCCTGATATTCCCGTAAGAAATCTGGATGGCACCTGGGGCGGCATTACTAATACATCAGGATGGATCACTGCTGTTCCCAATCCTGTGGGGCTTGCAGTCCTGAATTCGCATACTAAAAGCAGGAGCCAGGTATTTGGAAATGCATATGCAGAGATCCGGTTTTACAAAGATCTGTCACTGAGGAATGAAATATCGGGGAATTTTGATTTTAACACGGATGAGTCATTTAATCCAAAATATAATTTCGGCAGGGTGACCAATAACATGAATTCGTCGTCCCAGTCGCTGGGGCGTAATATTTATACCGTTGTTCGCAATTTTCTTACTTACGGCCATTCATTTGCAAAGTATAACGTAAACGTACTGGCCGGGCATGAGTCCCAATTGAGCGCTTTCAAAAATGTATCGGCATCGAGAAGCAATTTCCCGTCTGATTTTGTGCAGTCTGTTAGCAGTGGTGATGCCAATACGGCTACAAACAACGGTACAAAGGGTTCAGGGCCGGCGCTGGAATCGTGGTTTGGCCGGGTTAACCTGGGGTGGAACGACAGGTATTTGTTAACGGGAAACATTCGCAGCGATGGCTCCTCCAATTTTGCACCCGGCCGTCGTTGGGTAACTACCTACTCCGGCGCTTTTGCCTGGAAAATGAATAATGAAGCGTTTTTTAAGAATGTAAATTTTGTTAATGAATTGAAGCTGCGGGTAGGGTACGGTGTTACCAATAATCAGGGAATACCCGGAAATACATTTATTACAATGCTGTCTTCCGTGAACAATGGTTTGTCGGGTTCGGCGCAATTTCAATACAATCTGGCAAATCCTTATGTGACCTGGGAAAAGACAAAATATTCCAATGTCGGATTGGATGGGTCCTTTTTGAACGGACGAATAAATTTTTCTATTGACGTTTACGATCGTCAAACAGACGGACTGTTACTCAAACTGCCATTGCCTTTATTTTCCGGAACTACAACAGCCTGGTCGCCGGGAGCCATGCAGGCGCCTTATGTGAATATTGGCGCCGTTAGTAATAAAGGATTCGATTTCAGGATCGGCACCACCAACATAACCACGAAAGACGTCACCTGGAAAACCGATTTTACCGTTTCACACAATTTGAATAAAATAATTAGCCTGGGCACAGGTGGCGAAGGCGCCAATTTATCGCAAACATTTAATTCATATGTTTTTGAGAAAACGGTAGTTGGCCAGCCAATCGGTATCTTTTATGGTTACTTGTTCGATGGCATTTTTGCCACTCCTGAGGATTTTACATCTCATGCATTGCCGGTAAACCAAAGTGGCATCCCTTACACTATTTCGCCTAATGGCGGTGGAATTTGGTATGGCGACAGAAAATTTAAGGACCTGAACGGCGACGGGGTCATTGATACAAAAGACCAGACTTTTTTAGGCTCTCCTTTGCCAAGGTTCCAATTGGGATTTAATAATTCATTTACTTATAAAAATTTTGATCTGAACGTTTTTCTCAGTTCAAGCCTGGGAAATAAAGTGTTTAATCAGTTATTGATCTCACAAACGAACCCTCAGAACAATACCAACTATTTCAGAACGGTTATGGACTATGCCAGGGTTGAATATAAAGAGCCCGGCGCGTCGCCTGCTAATTTCCATAATGCTTATGTGAGCAATCCCAATACGAAAATAGTAGGACTGAGAAACGACAATACGAACGAAAACAGCCGCCCATCTGATCTGTTTATAGAAGATGGTTCATTTATCAGGTGTAAGAATATTACGCTTTCGTATAGATTTCCCGGGAAATTATTATCGAAAGCCCATATTCATGCCCTTAGGGTATATATGACTGTTTCAAATGCTTTCATCATTACTAATTATTCAGGTATGGATCCGGAAATCGGGTCATGGAACCCCTTACAGGCCGGTTGGGATGGCGGATATTATCCTCAACCCAGGACTTTTACAATTGGAGCGAACCTGAATTTTACCAGATAAAAAAGTTGAGATCATGAAACATATTAATAAAATTATGCTGGTTGCGCTTGTTGCCGCTTCCTGTATTGCATGTAATAAAACCTATCTCGACCGTCCTTCGGAGTCGCAGATCAGCGCGGATAACTTTTACAAAACAACATCGGACCTGAGGTTGGCAACCGCCAGTTTATATGGAGGCGTAACCTGGGGCGTATGGCATCACGAAGCCTATTTGCCTTTCGGTGATATCTTAAGCGGAAACGCCTACTTTCCATGGTATGGCGATTGGGTGCAGCTTTATACACGCACGATCACTGCCGGGAATACGGTAATGCAGGGTGGCTGGAAAGGACTATATAATTTAATAGGGCAATGCAATACCGTTATTAATTCTATAGAACAAAAGGCAGACGTTTCAATTAGTTCTTCCGATAAAAATGCCGCTGTCAGCGAAGCGAAATTTATTCGTGGGATGGCCTATTATTATCTTGCCATGTTATGGGGGGCGGTTCCCATCATTGAAGATAATACCAAACTTATTCACCAACCGCTGGTAAAACGTAATATCGTTTCCGATGTGTATAAGTTTGTTGCTAACGATTTAACCTATGCTGCAAAAAACTTACCTGTTGCCGATGAAAAAGGCAGGGTTACAACATGGTCGGCACAGGGAATGTTGGCAAAAGTTTACCTTACTATGGCTGGCCTGGGGCAGGGTAATGGAAATCGTAACCAGCAGTATTTAGACAGCGCAATAAAATATGCAGGAAATGTTTGTAACAACAGCGGTTTAAATTTATTGAACAGCTATTATAACCTGTTCAGATCGCAATACAACGATAACCCGGAAGCATTGTTTTCTCTTCAATGGGCCACAGGGGCAGGCATTGGGTGGCAGGAAGGCAATTTGTTGCTTACTTATTCCCCCTCGAATGATATTAATCCTCAACGTAACGGGGCATGGACTCCTTTAGCGCCCACGTACGATCTGTTCTTAAATTATTCTGCAAAAGATAGCGTAAGAAGAAAAGCAACGTTTATGCTCAATGGAGATTATTACCCTGAATTGAATGCCGCCGGTGGTGGATATACTTCCAGCGGACAAACTATGAAAAAACATATTATCGGCAACGAAAAGGATAATAATGCTCCTACCATGACCTATACGGCATCTATTGAACATGATGCACTGCTTCGCCTGGCAGATGTTTATCTGGTATATGCCGAAGCGTTGTTGGGAAACAATGCAACAACAGCCAACGGTGAGGCCTTGAAATATTTTAACAGGGTCAGGGTCAGGGCAGGAATTGATCCCGTTGCAACCATAAACATTGATAGTATTCTCAAAGAAAGGAGAATTGAATTTGCTTTTGAGGGCCAGTATTGGCTCGACCTGGTACGCCTTTCTTACTGGAATGCCGCCAAAGCAGTGGATATTCTCAACAATCAAAAACGGGTAACATTTACGTATGACAACGGAACCGTTACACCGGGCGATCCCAATTCAGGTGTTGTGCCCGCTACCATTTCGGCATTTACGATGCAATTACCTGCATCTGAACTGACTGCCGATCCCATGCTGGCCGAGCCACCGGTTCCTTACTATTAATGTATAACACTCCCAAAGATGAATTTTATGAAAAATAGAATTTTAAATAATCGGAATTCTTTTTTGCTTATTGCCATGGCATTGCTGGTAGCTGCAATAGTGCCTGCGTGCAAAAAAGAAACAGCGAACGCTGCTCCGGCAATTACGTCAATTAGCAATTATGAGGCTGAACCCTACGATACGGTTATAACAAGCATAACCCCGGGGCAGTGGGTTGTGATCCATGGGCAAAATTTGAAAAATGCGGTCCGGATCCAGTTTGATGGTGTGGATGCAAGTTTCAATTATGGTGTATTTGCCGATGATATGGCAGTAGTTCAAATACCTTCCGTTATTCCGTTCAATTCGGTTCCGGCCGAGTTACTGAATACAATTACTTATATAACTACGTCGGGCAGCACCATTTATCATCTTGATTTCAATTACCCGGCGCCCGTAATTACAGGTATTAATAATGAAACGTTTTTTCCTGGTGATTCCATCTATATATATGGTTCCGGATTTTATTTGGTGAAGAGTACAACGTTTGCAGGCGCAACCATTACAGATTATAAGGTAGATTCAAACGGTACCTATATTGGCTTTGTTTGTCCGCCACTGGCACAGGTGCCGGGAGGTCCTATTTCGGTGGTAGCAAAAGGCGGAACGGTCACTACAACCAAAACCTACTCAGTTGGCAAACCGAGTATAATAGCTATTTCAAACGAAAACCCCAATGCCGGCGATTCCGTTTACATTTATGGTGCGGCTTTTAAAGATATTCAGAACGTAACTTTCGCCGGAGCTGCCATCAGTTCTTATATTATTGCTCCGGATTATACTTACATAGGGTTTGTTTGTCCCACACTATCTTCATCGGGGAGTGTAACAGTTACTACCTTGTACGGCACAGCTTCTACTACATTCAATGTGAATGATATTTCTACCGGCATCATAGGCAATTTTGAATGGGGCGATACATTCGGATGGCCATGGTGGGGAGGCGCCAGTTTAACAGTTGCCGACCCCAATCTTACTGGTGGTTGGATTGCTTATGATCCGTTAATGGCAGGAAACCCGGGGATGTTTATGGAACTAAAAAGTTTAGCCCCTATGGATGCCGGGGCCGGAAATGACGGTTCTACTGCTCTTCGCCTTAATGCCGCACAATGGGTTCCGGCTTCCAACCTGTCAGATCCTCCGGAAAACTGGGCAATTAAATTTGAAATGAATGTTCCCCAATCATGGAATGGACCATCTCTTTGTATCATGGGCGGCGTAGCCAATAATATTATGTACCGGTACGAACCCTGGAGTACATCATCCGGTGCAGTTGATTTCAAAACCAATGGCTGGGTCACTGTAACTATTCCACTATCGTTTTTCCGGGTTAACAGCGCAACACTGGGCGAAGGCCGGGGAAATACAATAACAACTCTTTCAAGTTTGGTTGGTAATTCCGGTAATACAGGTATGAACCTGTATATGCACAATTATGGTTCTGCCCCCAGTCTTACAGGGTATTATGCAGGCTTTGACAATGTTAGAGTAGTTAAAATAAAATAACAGGCATTAGTATGGTGAACATGGGGCGCATGCCTCATGTTCAAATTAAAAAAATAATCGATCATGAATAATAAATCAGGTTTAGTTATTGCAGGCTTTATTATTTTATTGAATTTATTTTCCTGCAAAAAGAACAATACAACTGCCTATATTGATTTGGCCAATCAAACTGATACCGTAGCTTCCACAGGTAGTATAAAAACACTCAGCTTCAATTGTAATGCCTCATGGAGCATCGATACCACAGGGTTTGGTTGGCTGAAAATAAGTCCCGTATCAGGTCATGCAGGCGATGCTACAATTGATATTAGCGTATCCGATACTAACAAAACCGGCGCAAGCCGCACAAAACTTATATACCTGAGTGCATCAAATGGGCTTGCAAGACGTATAAATATCTTTCAGCCTGCGTATATTTTCCCGTCGTACAACACGTCGCCTGTTGCTCCGGATGCATCTGGTATGGGCAGCACGGCAACACAATTGCTTTCAAAAATTAATTTAGGAGTTAATCTTGGTAATACACTGGAATTGGTTGGTATAAATCCTCCGGCCACTGAAGCATACTTTAAATTTGTAAAGCAAACAGGATTCAATGCAGTTCGTATTCCCTGTGGCTGGTATTTGCATGGAGGTGATAATGCAACGGCTCAAATACCTCAGGTTTGGATGGATTCTGTAAAGAAAGTAGTGCAATGGTGTGTTAGCAACGATATGTATGTTTTACTGAATATACATTGGGATGGCGGATGGCTCGAAGGAACAGGTAATACGGCAGAGAGTAAAAAAGATATGGTTATTGCACGTCAAAAAGCATATTGGGAGCAAATAGCAACTGCCATGCGTGACTTTGACGAACATTTGATGTTTGCCAGCGCTAACGAACCGTTCGATGTTTCTGATGATGTAACTGCGAAAAATTTAGTTTCTTATCATCAGGCATGTATTGATGCTGTTCGATCAACAGGTGGCAAAAATACTTACAGAGCGATTGCCATTCAGGGACCAGAAGAATTTATCAGGCCCGGCAGGTATTTTCCAACCGACCCAACACCCGATCGTTTAATTTTTGAGTTTCATAATTACACGCCAAGCAACTTTACTATTCTTAACGCCGACCCTTCTGAAGGCGGATGGGGCTATATTTTCTACTATTGGGGGGCAGGCAATCATTCTTCAATTGATTCGGCTTACCGCAATTCAACTTACGGCGAGGAGGCTGAGCAACTGGCTAATTTCAGGAAGATAAAAGAAGAATATATCGATAAAGGCATACCCTGTGTTATGGGTGAATATTCTGCAAACAGGAGAAGTGGTACCAGTAATTCACATGAACCGCTCGATTTACCGAAGCACAATGCTTCAGTTGACGCCTGGTACACCTTTTTGACCAAACAATGCCTTGCAATTGGGGCGAAACCTTTTTTTTGGGAAACAGGAGGCGTTTTTGACAGAGTGAATAATGTTGTTCGCGACCAGCGTACGGTAGACGCTATTATTGCCGGCCGCAATTAAATTCGCCGATAGGGGAAGGGGTACTGAAATAAAGAGTCTCTCATAAGCAAACAAGAACCTGGGGATGGTCAATGAAAATTGTACCATCTCTCAGGTTTGTTTATCCGGAAAAAAGTCCTCTCTATGGATACAAAAAAAATGAAAATAACAAAGCGACGTACAATGATCGGATTTCTAATAGCAGTACTGGTTTTTACAGGTTGTAAAAAAAAGGAAGGAGCAGCACCCGAACTTTCAGTTTTTCCATCTGAAATTACTCTTTCCGCTGAAGGGGATACCGCAGATCTGGCAATCAGCGCCAATGCAAAGTGGAATATTGCTAACGCAGCTTCTGCCTGGTTGCAATTAAGTAACGGAACCGGCAAAATCGGTAGCAGCACAATCCGGGTAACAGCAACGGCTAATGGAACCGGTGCTTCCCGGTCCACTATATTGACGGTGAGCGCTGAAAACGGTCAGGCCAGGCGGATAACGGTTTCTCAACGAGCCACTATCTACCCATCTTATAATGTTTCCCCCAAGGCACCTGATTCAACAGGAATGAGCACTGCTGTGCAACTGGCGGCAAAATTCAGGTTGGGTTGGAATATAGGCAACACCTTTGAAGCCCCGGGTGGTGAAACAGGTTGGGGTAGTGCTGTCATTACTGAAGATTATATAAAGTTTGTAAAACAGCAGGGATTTAATGCTATTCGCTTACCCTGTGCCTGGGATTGGCACCATATAGATAACCGGGCCACCGCCCACATAGACCAAAACTGGCTCAACAGGGTGAAAGAGGTAATAGGGTATTGCGTAAAGAACGATTTATATGTTTTACTGAATATCCATTGGGATGGTGGCTGGTTGGACCACAATATCAATAAAGCAAAACAAGATTCAGTCAATGCCAAACAAAAAGCGTACTGGGAACAAATTGCAACAGCCATGCGCGATTTTGATGAGCACCTGATGTTTGCAGGCACCAATGAACCTCCCGCTGAAAATGCAGAGCAGATGGTAATTCTTTCCAGCTATCATCAAACTTTCGTCAATGCAGTAAGATCTACCGGCGGTAAAAATAGTTACAGGGTACTGGTAGTACAGGGCCCGTCAACGGACATTGAAAAGACTAATGATCTGATGAATAATCTTCCTGCAGATGTGGTTAAAGACCGGATGATGGTGGAGGTTCATTATTACACTCCTTTTCAATTCTGCCTGATGGATGGTGATGCAGGCTGGGGTAAAATGTTTTATTACTGGGGCGCGGGGCATCATTCAACAACTGAAACTGATCGCAATGCCACCTGGGGAGAGGAAGCCGATGTAAACAAATACTTCGGCAGCATGAAGACAAAGTTCGTCGACAAACAAATTCCAGTCATTATGGGCGAATACGGCGCTTACAGGCGCGGCGGTTCTTCAAATGCTCCCCGGGATCTGGCAACACACAATGCTGCAGTAGACCATTGGATAACTTATGTAACGAAAGAAGCATTAGCCCGTGGCATAAAGCCATTTTGGTGGGATACCGGCGGCGCTTTGGATAGAAAGAATAATACGGTAAAGGACCAGCGTACAATCGATGCGCTCAATGCAGGTGGAAAATAAATTTAAAAAATAATCACAGATGAGAAAAGGATTTTTGTTTTTAGTGATCTTAATGCCATTCATGTGGGGGAAATTAAATGCACAAACTTCAGGAAAAAGTAAGGCTTTAAAACAGGGTAAGCCTTCCGTTCAGGAACGGATCATCAATGTGGATTTCAAAAATACAGCCGGTACCCTGAATACTTTCTTCAAAGAATGCGTGGGCGCCGGAAGAGCTAATGAAGGGTTAAGGGCCGACTGGCAGCAACAGTTGGCTTATGTAAGAAAAGAATGCGGCTTCAAATACATCAGGATGCATGGATTGCTTACCGATGATATGGCCGTTTATAAAGAAGACAGCAAGGGAAATCCACAATACAATTACATGTACATCGATCCTTTGTTTGATTTTTTGCATAGCATCGGCATGAAGCCGTTTGTTGAATTGGGATTCATGCCCTGGGCGCTGGCAAGCGGTAATCAAACCATTTTCTGGTGGCGGGGCAATGTTACTCCGCCAAAAGATTATGATAAGTGGGCGGCACTGATCAAAAATCTCACGGAGCATTTTACAGAACGATATGGCGCCGACGAAGTGAAGACCTGGTATTTTGAAGTATGGAATGAGCCGAACCTTTCTCCCGGGTTCTGGACGGGAACACAACAGGACTATTTCAAATTGTATAAGTACACTGCGGAGGCGGTTAAAAGCGTGAACCCGGAATACCGTGTTGGCGGCCCGGGAACCGCCGGCGCAGCATGGGAACCTGAAATGATCGGGTTTTGCCATAAGAATAATGTTCCTATAGATTTCATCAGCACACATGCTTATGGTGTTAAGCAGGGATTCCTCGATGAATACGGACAGGGCGGAACCGTGCTCGATAAAAATCCAATGAGCCTTAGCGGCGATGTGCTTCAGTCAAGGAAAGAGATTGCGGCATCAACAATGCCGAACCTTGAATTGCATTACACCGAGTGGAGTGCTTCGTATACTCCATCAGATCCCATCCATGACAGCTATCATGAAGCAGCGTATGTTTTGCAAAAATTGAAGCAGGTTGGTAATGCAGCCAATTCCATGTCGTATTGGGTATTCACCGATATCTTTGAAGAACCCGGCCCTCGTTTCGAGCCTTTTCATGGCGGCTTTGGAATGTTGAACACCCAGGGCATTAATAAGCCCGTTTTTTATTCTTACCAATTCCTCAACCGGCTGGGAAATATTGAACTGGCAAACAAGGATTCGGCGTCGTGGATATGCAAAGATTCATCCGGCAATATCCAGGCGTTGGTTTGGGATTTTACAAACACCCACCCCGGTGATTCGGTTCACAACCAGAAATATTATATACAGGACCTGCCTTCGGGATCAAAAGGAAAATTAAAGATCAATATTGCACAGGTGCCTGATGGTGTGTATGCCCTTGAAATTTTTAAGGTGGGTTACCGCAGTAATGATGCTTATTCAACTTATCTCTCGATGGGAAAGCCGGCGCAGCTTACACGGCAACAGGTTG
>CBIHPC010000061.1:0-25558 GCA_966211305.1 uncultured Niastella sp. | reverse complement strand
ATTAACTCGGTAAGGCATGTAAAAAGAAAACCGAAATACTGATCGCATAAATTAAGGCTACGTCAAAAAATCCTATTAATCCTGCCAGACATTAAAATTCAAATATTGCACATCTACCTCCATAAAACATTGCTTTTCTGATCGATTGAAACATTAACCCGAAAATCCCTACACTATTCGGTTCGCAATCTTTTTACAGGGCTTATAAATGCCACCTTTATTACTTTATAACCAACCACCAGCCAGGTAATGGCTAAAGAACTTAAGCCGGTTATCAGAAATATAGTTACTCCAAGATCAATTCTAAATGCAAATTGCTGCAGCCATCGATTCATGAATAAGTAAGCAATAGGAGAAGCTATTATAAATGCAATGCCTACAAGCAATGTAAACTCTCTGGCAAACAGATATATAATATTTCCTATTGAAGCGCCTAATATTTTCCTGATACCTAACTCCTTGACCCTTTGCGTTGCCATAAATGAAACAAGACCATAAAGCCCAAAACAAGAAATGCTAATAGCGATAATTGCAAAGAGCTTGTAAAGCTCAGCAAGTTGTTTCTCCTGTTTATAAAAGGAGGCTATTTTATCGTCCATAAACTGGTATTCATACACATTTTGCGGATATGTTTTGGCCCAGATAGCACTGATATAATTTAATGTATTGTGAAGATTGTCAGTTCCCAGCTTCACTCCTAACATTCTATACTCGGCCTGCCGGGTGCCCATTATCACTGGTTCTATTGGATCTTTAAGAGATGTGGTGCTAAAATCTTTTACCACACCAACAATTGGAGCAATAATGGTTCCATCCCACAAATTAAGCTGCTTTCCTATCGCTTCCTGCGGGTCTCGTATACCCAGCTTCCTGAGTAAACATTCATTTACAACAAACTCGCGCACGGTATCTGCCTGGCTATATAAGCGGCCGGCAGCTAATTTCATTTTATATGTATTAAAGTATGCGGTATCGGCCCATTTTAAATTTGCATCAAAATCTGATAATTTATCTGAATGATCAAACCTAAAGGCACTTTTATGACCACCATTTTCTATAGGAGGTGCAATACATAGTGAAGCGCTTTTTATACCACTGTACTCCAGTAATTGAAGACGTAACGCGTTGGCTTTACTACGGCCCTGATCATTATCAGGTATTGGAACATTAATAATTGAATCTTTCTCAAATCCCAGTTGCGCATTATTAAAATACCGCATCTGGCTCACCACCACGAGCGTACCGATAATCAACGCCTGCGCAATAATGAATTGAAAGACCACTAATCCACGACGCAGAGAAATTGTACCAGTCATTCTGGATGTGATCTTATTTTTAAGCGCAGTAATAGGTTTAAAACCAGACAAAATAAATGCCGGATAAAAACCAGCCAATACAGTAACTGACAGTATAACAATAATTAAAAATGGAATGATCTGCCAGTTATTGATCACGTTCATACTAATAGGGATGTTCAATAAGTTCCTTATGTATGGTAGTGCAAGCTGTGTTATTCCTATAGCAACTACAACAGCGCCTAAAGCTACCAAGGCAGTTTCGCCTAAAAACTGCAAAACGAGGCTGGTTCTATTGCTGCCCAATACTTTTCGAATGCCTACTTCTTTTGAACGACTAACAGCACGGGCTGTAGCCAGATTGATAAAGTTGACACAGGCAATAATTAATAAAAAAACTGCTATAAGTATTAATGTAGAAATAAGTTCTTTACCGAATGTACGCTGATTATAATTGCCGAACCGGCCATCGAAATGCATTTCGCGCAGTGGTTGCACAATATGACCTGCAAATTGAAACTGAGCCGGCTTATGCCTTTTAACAAACTCACGTAAATCGTTATTGAAACGGTTGGCTGAATATCCGGCAGGTAATGTTACAAAACAATACGACCCGCCTCGCATTCCTACATATTCATTCATAAAATCAGCCTTCTGAAATGTACTATATGAAACGACTACTTTAAGTGGAAAATCGGAATTTGATGGAATTGTATTGATAATTCCGGTAATCTTAAAAATCTCTTTATTGTTAAGTTGAATGGTTCTTCCAATTGCATCCTGCCAATTACCAAAATATTTTTCGGCAGTTTCTTTAGTTAAAGCGGCTGTGTTGGGCTCAGCCAAAGATGAATGCGGGCTACCGCTTAACCATTTAAAATTAAACATCTCAAAGAATGCCGGATCAGCCCAGAATACGCCAATATCTTCTTTGAATTTCTTATTTGAGACATTATTATTATTATCCATTACAGAAACCTGCGTATTCTGATCACCATATATGGCGCTTACTTTTTCCAATTGCGGATAATCGATCCGTAACCCCTGTGGTAATGCATAAGGAACGTCAGCCACATATATGTCGCCTTCCGGTCGTTTAATCTCACTTACAACCCGAAATATCCGGTCGGTATTTTTATGAAAGTCATCAAAACTGGATTCAAACTTAGTGATCAGGTAAATAAAAAGACAAGCGGAAATGCTTATCGCCAAACCAACAACATTAATAACAGTATTGTTGGAATTTTTACGCAGATTTCTGAAAGAAATGGTTATATAACTCTTAAACATTCCTGATGTTTTTACTGATAAGGGTATCTCAGCAGCGAACATATATTATGCCATTATAGATCTCTATAAATTTCAACATCATATATAGTCACACTATAACTACTATGTCCGCTGCTGTTATTTTCCGTCCGAAAACGATACACTTTTATAACTGTATGTACCACAATAAAGTAAAGCTGTCTGATACTCTTTTTCAGGATATTATTGCTTTTCCGCCCGCATTATTTCCAATTCCTCTGCTTTTTTAAGCACATTGATATTTTTTAATGCAAATCCGTTATACCCGCACCCCCCTCCTTCAGGAGGGGCACATAAAAATTGTTGGAAAAGCATCAAAAAATGTCATTTCTCAATATGAAAAGACTTTTAGTTGTGGAAGCTTATGCAATGATGAGCTATTGATGTTTTGTAGTTTTTCAGAGTTTGACATTCCAATCGGACAAGTGTTTAGCCTAATTAATGATTTAGAAGAAATGCATGAAGTTAAATGTCAGATTACTTTAAAGAATGTAACCCAGCAATTTTGGAAAGCCTTTGATGCAATACCGGCAGGTTGGAAAACAATATGTCTCTTTGAGTTTGAGTCGGGAATAATTCCTGATGTTGTACAAAATTTACCAATAATAAATGATTGGTATGCTTCTAATACGGGAGTTTGGTTTGTTACAAAATAATACAGGGTGTAGTATTTGACGAAAATCCCAAAAACTGTATATTAGCGCGGCTATTCCAGAACGAAATTGCCGTAAATCCTACATCTCTTATGAACCTGATTACTTTTTTAACCCTTTTAGTTTCCTCGTTTTTACCCAATTCATCGATCAAAACAGCTCATGACCCGCACCCTGCATTGGGATGCACAAGTTATTTGGATGCCAAACTTAATCTGACTGTATATACCGGTGTAGATAAAGAGCCGGAATATCCAGGCGGATCTTCTGCATTGGGGCAGTATATAAACAAAAACCTCATTGAGGCGAATCTTGACCCCGCTGTAGATTGCAATGTCAAGTTAAAAATGATCGTTGATGCTACCGGTAAGATCCAAAAAGCCGTACCGATGCACGGCGATACTGAGGTGAAAGAACCAAATGCCAATGAAAAAGAAGTAATGCGCGTTTATCTTAAATCAGGGGTTTGGGTACCCGGCAAATGCGGGGGAAACGCCGTCGCAGCTGAGTTTGTACAATCGTTTACTCCCTGTATCAAGTAAAATAATTGTTGTTATTGATAAGCCATCCGCCAACCGGCGGATGGCTTTTTTTGTGCCCAACGGAATACAATTAATATTTTTTACATACATTTGCCCGCCTTAAAATTCGTCCAATCTTCTACTAAAGACATTTCCCGTTTTTCGATCCCCTTTTTAAAGGTATTTTCAAACCCTTAAAAGAATTATAACCCTACATTCTTATGTTCAGGCTGCACCGTGTATTGAGCATTTTATTGCTTTTCTTATCTTTTGCTGTAATTACACCCTTACAAGCCCAAAAAAAGATCTTTCAAATGGTTACGGATGAAATTTCATCCCAGGTTAACCCGATATTTCAGGATAATGCGCTGGTTGGCTACCTGGTATTTAGCCAGCTCGAGGAAGCAAAGGCTGATTCCTTCAATTATAAATTAACGATCCTCGACGAAAACCTGAACGATATCGGTGTCGTTAATTTTACTGAAGAAAAGCTGTACCTCAAAGGTGTTGTGCTGGAACAGGATGTCCTATGTATTTCATATTTAAAAACCAACATCATTCACCGTCAGTTTAAAAGCAAACGCGAATTTCATAATATCTCATCGAAGGCTAAGAGTTCGCTACTGGTGCAGTTTTTAAATCTTAACGGAAAAATAGTCAATACCAGTGATGTTCCGTTGGAAGTTAAGGCGGATAAAGAGCCGATTTTTTATTATGATTTTTACATAGCAAAGGCGAAATTGAAGCACGATATTTTGCTTAAGAACATTCCGCAAACCGGTTTTACCTTGCTGTATGGCGATGATTCGAAGAATAAATTGTTGTTTTATAATACCTCGGGTGTACAAACAGGGCAGAAAACCCTTTCCTCCGATTGTTTGGCCTTTTCCCTGTTAACGGCAAAGAACGAAATTTTCCTCCTGGCTAAACGGACAGACAAGATGAATGAAGGCGGCTATGAACTCCTGGGTTTTAATGGCCTCGACACTACAGCATATCCCGTATATAAATTAAAAGACAAACAGGGTAATTCCTTAAAACCATTTGCGTTCGATCATGATCCTGTTAGCGGTAAACCGTTTGTAGCGGGACAAATTATCGATCCGCTCAAAGGCAATGCCAACTGGTGTGGCCGTGATCTGAGGAAAGGTCCCTATTCCGGCGTTTTTGCATTGGATATTGAGGACCTTAAAAATAAAAAAGTTACTGAGAAGTTCTCTTATTGGGGCGACGGTTCAAAAGACTTCATTAACAAACGAGGGTACCACAGTGAATCCAGGAGTTATGTCCGGTATAAATCTGCGTTCCGCGATTTTAATGGTAATACGTTTTATATTGGTTCGGGTATTCGTAAACGTCCTAAATGGGGAGCAATAATACCATCGGTGATATTTGCCCCACTTATCATTGTGCCGGCTTTTGTACTACCTACAGCCGGTACGCATCAGTATAAAGCCACCGATGCTATCGTTCTAAAGCAGGATGCCAAAAACAGATTGTCGTTTGATAATGTTATTCCGGCTAACCATACGAGATTGTATAATGCGCGGGCTATTTACCTGGGAAATTACGATAAGAAAAATTTTTATAATATTATCAACTTTGATGCGAAATCAAATTTTATCGTGTTAGACGATGTAAAGGACATTATTTTCTATAACGTAAATAAAAGAAAGATTGTGCGCACCATTCCGCATAAGGATGGCCAATTGCGTACGTCAATATACCCTGCAAAGGAAGGGCATGTGATGATAACCGGGTATAACAAAAAGGAAAAATATCTTAGTGTGTCAATTGAGGCTTTATAGCCGGAAATATTTTTAATACATACGACTAAGCCAGGCACCTACCTGGCTTAGTCGTAAAAGTAATCCTATTACTTTGTAAACTTAACATTTCTTAACACTGAAAACCTACAGGTTGAGCACAATGTAAATAGAACGCCTTGAAAAATGGAAAACAATCCCGCTTTTCCCAACCCACCTGCTGGGCTGGCGGGCTTAAAACACTGGGACCCGAGTTTCAGACTGCACGCGCAAGTGCCAAAAGCGGTGACGGCTACAATAAACAAAGGGCCTATTCGCCGGTTGTTTCCATGGTTATTCAATAACTCACATAGTAAATTGTCCTTTACAGGATTACACGGGGCTGCTCAGGCGGCCCCGTTTGGTTTGTGTAATAGCTTTGTCACGCCGGCTCACGAAGCGAATTTTATCTGTATTTTTAACACCGCAAATTTTAACCCCTTTTGCACTTTTACCCAGGTGGCCAAAATCTTTAATCGCATTCTCTGTTTCGTTATCGTTAGCTGTTTGCCGGCCAGTCAGGCGCTGGCGCAGGTTCAACCCGCCGGAGTTACAAAAACGCCGGCCATCGGCGTGCACCTCGCTTATTTCGATTTTAATGGCGCTGATAAAATGGCCAACTTTGGCAGGCGCATGAAACCCGGCCTCGCCCTGCATTTTCAAAACAATTTGTCGAAACGTTTCGATTATACCATTTCCCTGGCTGGCGCTTTTCTTGAATTTCCCGGCGAAAAAAACGGCGCCTCAAATGAAGCTGATAAACAATTGCTGCTGGAAAATGATTTCGCTATCCGGGCGCGTCTGCTTCAATCGCCGGCCCTGTTCAACCCATATATACTGGCGGGCATTGGATGGTCGCAGTACGACAACCGGTTCGCATTATACGCCCCAACCGGCGCAGGTGTGCAGGTGAATATTACGCCCGATCTTTTTCTGCTGGTGAACACGCAATACCGTATCCGGGTAACCTCCCTGCAGCACGGCCACTTCTTTCACAGCATCGGCATTGCCGGCGCCATCAGCCGGAAAAGGATCGTGCACGCGCAGCCGCAGCCTGCTCCATTGCCTGTTGTGAAAAAGAACATTCAGGCTGATAGTGATGGAGATGGCATCCCCGATAGCCTCGATGCCTGTCCGCAAATTCCCGGTGTGGCGCAATTTAAGGGCTGTCCGGTCCCGGACAGGGATGGCGACGGCATTTATGATGCGGATGATGCATGTCCCGATGTAAAAGGTATTATCGAATACAAAGGCTGTCCCATGCCCGATAAAGACATGGATGGAGTAGCCGATTCGTTGGATAATTGCCCCGAACTGGCAGGTAGCGCGGTGAATGGGGGCTGCCCCGAAACCGCTGTCTTAAGATCAATTTTCAACTGGGCCGCACAAAATATCTTCTTCGAAAATGACAGCCATCGTTTGCTGCCCCGCTCTTTTACCGCTCTTGATTCGGTGGCTTATTTAATGAAGAAATACCCCATCATTCAACTTACCATTGAAGGGCATACCGATAATATAGGCGGCGTACAGTATAATCAAACGTTGAGCGAAAAACGTGCCGATGCCGTATTGCTATACCTCTTGAAGGCGGGAATAGATACCCGGCGTTTGAAAGCGGTGGGTTACGGCCAGCAACAACCGGTTGCGGATAATAACACGGCGGAAGGAAGAGCGATGAATAGGAGGGTAGTGCTGAAAATGCGATAGAGAATGCAAAATATTGAATATAGAATGTTCAATGTCGAAGTGAAAGCAGGGAAATGAGAAACTAGAAATGAAGAATGACAAAGGAAATACAGGGATAAGTTGAAAAGGTGATAGAGGCGATGGAGTTGAAATTAGAAAGACAAAGGGCAGATGAATGTTAAACGGAGTGTCATTTCTTTGTATTTTCCTTTATCACCTCTATCACCTGTATCAACTTTTCTCCTATTTATCAGCCTGCCGCACAGAGGAAACCCTTGTTAACTAATCAACTCGCCGTAAGGCTTCAATATCTTCTGATTCAGTTTGCCGATCTTTTCAATAAGGGCGGCTATCTGGTAAATGGCTTTGTGATTATAATATTCCATTTGTTCTTTGTACGCCGGGTTATTTACGATCTCAGTTACCGCGGCGGCAATGTTCCCGGGTGTTTTGGCTACAATACCGGTGCCGGTTAGCGTAAGCCATTCTTCGTTGCCTTTATGAATGAGGCGCATGCCCCTGCTTTTTTGCACGATCAGCGGCGTATGGGTGATCAGCGATTCGGTAATGGTAATGGCGCCGGGTTTGCCAATGGCAAAATCGCAAAGGTGCAGGAGATGCATGGGCGACTGTGGTAAATGGCTGTACACCGCTGTTGGGAACGGCAGCTTCAGTGCATGGATCTGCCTGAATAATTTTTTATTCTTTCCGCACAGGATGATCAGGTTCAGCTTTGTGTGCTGCTGAGCTAAGGCGCGGGCAATATCGAGCACATTACGCATACCCTGTGCCCCAAACGATAAAAAGCCAACCGGCCAGTTGGGGTTCAGGCCAATGGCGCGTAATTGCGCATTGCGGTCGGGCGGGGCCGGGTCATAGGCGCTTTCATCAACCGGCATACCGGTTATCCTGAAACGATAGTGGGCAGAAATGCCGGCTTTAACAGCCTGCTTATGCAATGCCTCCGTGGCGTTCAGGTAATACTGTTCCACTTTCGGTGTGAACCAGTAGCGGTGGCGCACTTCTTCAGTATCTATGGGTATCGTAATGCATTTAACGCCGGGATTTATCTGCATGGCGCTGCCATACAAAACCGGGTTGAACATGGGTGTTACAGAAATAATGATATCTGGTGGAAAGGAGTTCCAGTAACCTGCAATTTTTTGAATGCCTTTGGGGCCAACAAGGTCGTGGCAAAAGAGCGACAGCCTGATGAGGCTGCGCAGGCCATATACCCGGTCGCGTTTCAGTTGCCGGTTGAAATGATTGATGCCGGCGCGAACAATTTTACCGAACAACCCGTGGTGATCGAAGATGTCGGCGATATTGATCATGCGCACCTGGCAATGAGGGTTGCGGCTTTGTAATGATTTTTGTAAAGCGGCGGCGGCAGAACGGCTGCCGGAAGCCGCATCGAAATAAACAACAGCGATCCTGTTACGGTTGGTTTTCATTCTTTCTGCTTGCATAAAGCTGGTGGATATTGGTATTGGTAAGGATTTCCTGCTGTATATGGGTTATATTGTGAAAGCCCTGTCGCTGCAGGAGGGATTTTATTTTCTGAAGCCGGTCGTCAATGTCGTGCAGTTCCATCACCACCTGTTTTATTTTCGACCAGTGCCGTTCCTCTATGCCTTGCAGAATGTCCCATTCGGCATATTCGGCATCTATTTTCAGCAGGTCGATGCGTTCGAGCCCATGCGAATGCATGATGGCCGAAACGGTGGTGATGGCGCATTCGAACGATTGCTGCCGGCGGAATACATTATTCAGCACCAGGTCGATCATGGTTTCCCAAACAACCGCCGGGATCATGCGATAGGCGAGTGGCCCCTGTTTCAAATTGGCGATCGTGGCCGTTTTTGTATTAACCCGTTCAGTGTATGCGGTGAGCGGAAAACCGGTTGACCAGATGGTGGCTTTGGGATAATAAGTGAACGTGATCTTTTCTTCTTTTTTGCCAAGGCCAACAGGCATTACTTTTATATTACCGGGTGCATGCGCCGCCACGTTCCGTGACAATACTTCGGCAATAGGCGCTACAGGTTCGAATGCATAAATGGTCAATTGCGGATTTTGCTGCAGGTGGAGCCATAATGAAAAAACGCCGATATTGGCGCCAACGTCAAAAACGATATCTCCCGAAGAAACGGAAATGCCGTGCTGCAAATAAACGGGCACTTCTCTGGAAAGCCAGGCGGCTTCCTTTTTCCGGATACAATAAATAGGAACAGCGTCAAAAATGACCGCTTTTTTGGTTGGGTTTTTCATGGAAGATAGGCTAAACGCTAAAGTCTTAACGCTACAGTCTGTAATTCATTCATGTCTCCTGCTACATCTTCGCGATTTTTCGGAAGGCAAAGCTATAGAATGAGAAGCTGTGTCTGGCGTTCCGCGTTAAGCGTTTTGCATTCAGCGTTGCGTTCGCATAAAAATAACAATTATACTTTCGTATGCAACTTTTTACGATGAATTCTTCTAAATACCGGTTGAGCGAAATTCATTCTGCTGTAATCCCGGGAAGTTTCGGAAATAAAAGCAGTTAAACAGGAAGTATATTTAGATTTTCACATTACGCTTTGGGCGTTCCGCATTAAGCGTTTTGCATTTATCTTTCAGCCTTGCGCCTTCAGCTTTAAATTATAAACCTTGAACTCAGAACTTACAGGTATTTAAAACTTTTCAGAAACTCATCCTTGTAATTGCGCCCGATCGGGATCTGGTGCGGACCAATAATAATTTCTTCCTCGTTAAAGCTGTCGATATTTTTGATGTTCACAATATAACCGCGGTGAACGCGCACCAGCGCCGGGTGCTTGAATTTATCGGCAATATATTGCAACGATACCCGCAGCGCCAGTTTTTTATTGGTAGTAACCAGTTTAATGTAATTGTTATCGCTTTCGGCGAACAACAGTTCATCGATAGAGAATTTATTGAAGCGGTAATTGTGTTTTACAAAGAAATAATTATTGAAGAAAAGCAGGGTTTCCTTACCGGTTTCTTCTTTGGCATCGGCAGGGGGCCGGGGATCGGTGGATTTGCCCGGCACTGCAAAATTGTGAATGGCAATCTGGATGCTGGTATGCAGGCTGTCGTTATTGAACGGTTTTACCAGGTAGGCCGAGGGGTTTACCGCTTTGGCGCGGTTTACATATTCGTTCTGTGAAAATGCGGTGAGAAAGATCAGCGGCACTTCCTGGATCTTTTTTAGTTCTTTGGCGGTTTCAATGCCGTCTTTCTTCCCCTTTATATTGATATCCATTAATACCAGGTCGGGTTGTTGTTCCGTGAACAGCGCCACCGCATCATCGCTGCTGGCGGCAATGCCCACCACTTCATATCCTTCTTTTTGCAGGCGCATGGAAAGATCGAGCGCCACGATGGTCTCGTCTTCCACGATCATAATTTTTACTTTGTCGTTCATGCGTGTAATGATTTTACAGGGAATGTAAAAGTAAATACGGTACCGTCATCGCAGTTTAAATTCATTGAACCTTCCAGCTGCATAGTGAGCGATTGCATCAACTGGCGGCCAAAGGAAGTACTGGTCTTCCAGGCTTTTTCGGTAAGCTCGCGGCCATTGTCGGCAATGGCCAGCTGCAGTTGCTGTTCGCTTTCTTTCAAAGAAATATATAAGGAAGGATCGCTCACATTTTTAAACGCGTATTTGAATGCGTTGGTCACCACTTCGTTCAGGATAAGACCTGCCGGGATGGCCATTTCGGCTTCCAGCTCTTTTACCTGTACCTGTAACTGCAGGTTAAAAGTATTCGATTTATACCCATAGGCGTGCATCAGGTTCTCGGCCAGTTCGGTAATAAATTCCCGGATGTTCACCCGGCTGGTTGTTTTTGTCTGGTACAGTTTCTGGTGAATAAGGCTCATGGCTTCTATGCGGTGCTGGCCTTCCAGCAGCGCTTTCTGCGCCATGGGATCGTCTATTTTGGCGCTTTGGAGGTTCAACAGGCTGCTTACTATCTGCAGGTTGTTCTTCACTCGGTGATGCAGCTCCTTCATCAGGTAGTTCAGGTGGCCTTCCTGTTTTTTGATCTTTTTGTTCTGCTCCCATACCCAAAACAACAGCGCAAGGAAGATGCCCGATGCAGTAAGCGAAATAACCAGTAACTTTTTTCGCAAACGGTTCTGCTGGTCGAGGTCCTTTATCTGTGCATCTTTTTTACCGGTCTCGTACCGTGCATCCAGCTCCTGGGCGTGACCGCTGATGATCTCATCTTCACGTTCTTCTTTCAGCTCATTGTATTTTTCCAGTGCGGCAGAGGCGGAGTCGAAATGCTGTACGCTGAACTCGAGCAGGGCGCGGTTCAGGTAGTAATCGATCTGGTTGTCCTTCCCCGTTGAAGTGGTGGTCATCAGGCGTTTCATACTATCGAGGTACCGCGCGGCCAGCGGATGTTGCGGGCTGCCATGGCGCATATCGAGTTTTGCAATGGTGGTATAGCAAAGCCCTTTTGTAAGCGGGGTAACATCGGGCAGGTTGAGGTACGGCTGCATATCGGCTACCGCCGCAAATGCCTTCGGGTATTGTTTCAGCCCGTTATAGGAATTGATGATCTGGATATACGTGCGGGCGATAATATCGGTAAACTTACCGGCGCGTGCCGCTTCCAGTGTTTTGGTATGGTATACCAGCGCGCTGTCGTATTGTTTGAATGCGTTGAAATTATTGCCGATGTTCGAAGAGGTGGTGGCCATATCGTACAGGTTGCCCGATAATTGAGAATAGACCAGCGCTTTTTTATAGATGTCGATCGCCTCACGGTGTTTATTGGTATTGCGGTATATATAACCCATTTTACGGTACAAGGCAGCCATTACATCGGGTGGCAATTGCGTGCGTTCGCTGATCTTCAAACCTTTTAATGCATACTCCAGCGTAGAATCATTATTATCTCTAATCAAATACACGGCGCTTTTGCCGGCATATACCATGGCGATTGCGGTATCGTTGCCGCTGTTAGCGGCAATGCCTTCGGCTTCGTTGTACAGCAGCATGGCCGTATCGGGATTTTGTAACAGGAAAATAAAAGCGGCTTCGGTAAGCGGTTTTACTTTTTGCACAGGAGTAGCGGCCTGTTTGTAGCTTTTCAACAGGCTGTCGGTTTGAGAACGCCATTTTTGCGCAATACAGCAGGGGGTGATCACAAAAATAAGGAAGAACAATACCAGGCTTTTGCTACGGCGGATCATAAAATAAAAATAGTGATTATTTATAATTTTTAACCGGGAATAGCCGGAAGTTAACCGGGTTTATCTCAAATGGTGTTTTGTTTGCATGTATTACCTGTAGCATGCCTTTTTCATCAAATATATTTTATCGCTCATGTACCAAAATTGTTAGATTTACACTTCATAACTACTGCTACATTCCTGGTGACCGTCTACAGGAATTGTTTAACGATTGAACCAGAAACGCTTATGGGAATCTTTTGCAGATATACACTATTTGCTATTTTACTATGCTGCTATGCCTGCCCGGCTTCGGCCAATACAGGTTCTGCCATTTCTCATTTGGGAATTCAACAGGGATTATCGAACAACTCCGTGCAATGTATTTACCAGGATCATAACGGGCTTATGTGGTTCGGTACCTACGACGGTCTGAACAGTTATGACGGTTATGGGTTCAGGGTTTACCGCAATAAGATCAACGACACGGGTTCTATTCCGCATAATTATATTTATACCATTCACGAAGACCGCTCAAATAACCTGTGGGTAGGTACAGGGCAGGGGGTAGCGGTGTACAACCGCATCTTCGATCGCTTTTCACCAGTATACTTTCATCCCACCTATGCGATGACGCAACGCGAACGCATCACCTGCAGCATCAATACCATAAAATCAGATGGCACGGGCAACGTATACATGGGCACCAACGGTTGGGGTTTGTTCCTGAAAAAACAAAACGAGGATGCCGCGGTACAGATCCCGGTAAAAATGCCTGCCAAAGAAACGTACTGGTACAATGTGCAGGCAGTGTATGTTGATAACACCGATAAAGTATGGCTGTTTATTGAAACTGTGGGCTTGTGTTATTTCGACCGGGGCAACAACAGCATTCGTGCGGTCAATGATGCATTGCGCTCCGTGATCACGATGGAAGTGGATAACACCGGCAGCATCTGGATGGGCACCGATGAGGGTTTGTATCAATACGATATTGCCGGCAACCGGATGGTAAAACATTATAAGGAAGCGGCCGGGCAACTAAGCACCAATAAAGCGGTAAGCCTGTGCAGCGATGCCCATAATAATTTATGGATCGGTACACAGGGCGGAGGCGTGAATATCCTGAACAAACTGACCGGAACTTTTCAATACCTGATGCCCGGTGAAAGCAGGCACCAGCTCTCGAGCGAATCGGTTTATGCAGTGCTGGTTGATAAGGAAAGCCGCATCTGGATGGGAACGCTGAAAGGCGGCATAGATATTCTGGATGTGCACAAAAGCCGTTTTCAGACAATTACGCATAATCCGTTCAATGCAAACAGCCTCATCAACAATTTCGTGGGGTCGTTTTATGAAGACCGTAATGGCCATTTGTGGATCGGAACCGATGGCGGCGGGCTCAGCATCTGGGACCGGCAGAACAACCACTTTGCCAACTACCATCACCAACCGGGCAATGCACGTTCGCTGAGCAATAATTCGGTAAGCTGTATAAAAGAAGACCATCTCGGCAATATGTGGATCGCCACTTTCGGCGCAGGCATCAACCGCTTCAACCGCGCCACCGGTTCGTTTGAACATTACAGGTGTGTGAATGAACAGGGCGAAGAAAACAAAAGCGTATGCCTGTTGTATGAAGACCGCGACCTGAACATGTGGGCCACTACATTCGGCAACGGTAAATTATACCGGCTGAACCGTGCGCAAAACCGGTGGGAACAGTTCGATGCAAAACTCAACGACCTTATAGCCATCATGGAAGATCATACGGGCGCTTTATGGGTAGGCAATGCGCGGCAGTTGATTAAAATAAACAAACAAACCAAAGAGCATCTTTATTATGAGACCGGCAAACCCGTACGGTCGATCTTTGAAGACAGCCATCATAATTTATGGGTGGGAACCGAAGGCGGCGGCCTGTTGTTGTTCAACCGGGCAAAAGGAAATGTAGCTGTACGGTATTCAACCGCAGACGGGCTTACCAATAACGCCGTGCTGAATATTCTGGAAGATAAAAATGGATTTTTATGGATCAGCACCTTTAACGGGGTGTCGAAATTCGATCCGGTAAAAAAGGTGTTTCGAAACTTTTATCAAAGCGATGGACTGCAAAGCAACCAGTTCAGCTACAATGCGGCGTTGCGGCTGCAATCGGGTGAGCTGGCGTTGGGTGGCATCAATGGTTTCAACCTGTTCGACCCGCAACAGGTGAACACCCGCAGTTTTATGCCGGCCATCCTGTTCTCTGGCATTTGGGTGAACAACAAACCGCTTGCAGAAGTGCCCGGTTGTATCGTGCGCGCCGGCAGTGACCGCATAAATGAATTGCGGATCCCCTATAATGAAGCCACGTTGTCATTTCATTTTACCGCGCTTGAATATTCTTCTCCCGAAAAAGTGAAGTACGCTTATTTTCTGCAGGGCTGGGATAAGGACTGGAACTATCCCGGCAATGCTCCGCGCGGTGGCGGCGGAGCCATCAACTATAACAATATCAGCGAAGGTACCTACCTGCTCCGCGTTAGATCTACCAATGCGGAAGGCGTGTGGAATAAACAGGAAGCCACGATAAAAATTATCGTGTTGCCGCCCTGGTACCGTACCTGGTGGGCGTATGCATTATATATTATAATAGCATCGGCGCTTATTTATATGTATTACCGCTACAAGACCCGGCAGCGGGAACTGGAGTATGAGATCAAACTGGCGCATATCGATGCCGAGAAAGAAAAAGAGATCAATGAAAAACGGCATTCCTTCTTTACCAATATTTCGCATGAGTTCCGTACGCCTTTAACGCTTATCATCAATCCCATCAAAGACCTGTTGCGTAAAGGCGGAAACACCGATAGTGAAAAAGACCTCAGTGTTGTTTACCGCAACGCCCGGCGCCTGCTGAGCCTGGTAGATCAATTGCTGATCTTCAGAAAGGCGGATGTGGAAGCCGATAAAATGACCTTTGCCAAACATAATTTTTATAACCTGTGCAATGAGGTGTATCTGTGTTTTGTGCAACAGGCGCGTTCCAGCCACCTCGACTATGTTTTTCATTGCGACAATAGCGACATGGAATTGTATGTCGATCGTGAAAAGATGGAGATCGTTTTATACAACCTGATCTCAAATGCCATCAAGTTCACCCCGCCCGGCGGCGCCATTTCCTTTACCGTAAAAGAACTGGATAATACCGTTGAGCTGCAGGTGCAGGATACGGGTTGCGGTATTCCCGCCGATGCTCAGGCGCGCCTGTTTGAGAAATTTTACCAGGCGCCTTCATTGCGTGCGCCGTTGAAACCCGGTTTCGGCATCGGGTTGTACCTGGTAAAACATTTTATAGAAGCGCATAAAGGGGCGGTGATGTTTGAAAGCACGGAAGGCGCCGGAACGACTTTCAGGATCAGTTTGTATAAAGGAAAAGCGCATCTCGCCAACGAAACCATTCTCGACGAAGCGCAAAAGGAACCGGTGATTTTGGAAGAGTTGCTGGAAGAACCAGCCGAAGAGCAGCCGGCCGGCGAAAACAAACCCGAAGTGGCGGTCACCGACCGGCACCGGGTGCTGATCGCCGATGATGATAAGTCGATACGGCAGTACCTGCTGCAGATGCTGAAAGATAAATATGATGTAATGGAGGCGGGGGACGGACAGGAAGCCCTGGCCATGGTGCAAACCAGATTTCCCGATCTGGTCATCAGCGACATCAGGATGGATGGCATGGACGGCATCGAGTTGTGCAGAAAGATAAAAAAGGATTCGGCGCTGAACCACATCCCGGTGGTATTATTGACCGCATCGCGCGGTGCCGAAACCGAATTGCAAAGTATAGAGGAGGGCGCCGATCTGTACATTACCAAACCGTTCGACAAAGACCTGCTGCTGGCCAGGGTGGAGAACATTTTCAAGACCCGTGCCGAACTGCGGAATTATTTCTTTAGCGAGATCACCTTAAAGCAAAACAGTTTAAAGGTGAGCGCTGAGTACCGCGAGTTCCTCGAAAACTGTATTGCCATTGTGGAGCGGCATTTGACCGATGAGAAATTCACCATCAAGGTGCTGGTGAAGGAAATGGGTATGAGCCATTCGAACCTGTACAAAAAGATCAGGCTGCTTTCGGGCCAGTCGATCACCAATTTTATCCGTTACATCAGGTTACGCCGCGCCGCGGAACTGATGCTTAAAGGCGAACACAATGTGAACCAGGCCGCGTTTGAGGTAGGCATCAGCGATATCAAGTATTTCAGAACCCAGTTCAATAAACTTTTCGGCATGAACCCGTCGGAGTACATCAAGAAGTACCGGTCGTCGTTCAATAACCAGTTCAATGTTAAGCGGGAGGGGTAGTTGATAGAGTTGATAAAGGTGATAAAGGGAAAGGCAACAAGGCATAAAGGCATAAAGGCATAAAGGCAAAAGCCGAAAGCCAAAAGCCAAAAGCCGAAAGCGAATACAGCTGCGCGTCAATATGCGGGAATTAGGAGGCCGCCAGACCTACCAAAAGCCGAACCTTCGGCGAGGCATACCGTAAACTTCAAAATGAGGCCGCAGGCTAAACCCTTCTGTATAACTTAGAACAAAAAACTGACCAACTGAATAACTGAACAACTGACAGAATCAGTCAGGCGGCTCATACTCTATTAACTTGTCAACTCCCTTTATCAACTTTTCACCTCTGTCACCTTTTCAACTTAACCCTGTATTCTCTCCAGGTCCCGTATTCAACTTATCATATTAGCAAATTGTCACATTAGCAAATTAGTAAATTACCAATTCCACCCCCTTTTTAAGCAATTTCCCCCCCATCGCACCCTCCGGAATGGGGATATTTTAGTACTCAATTAAGGTGTGCCACGTTTCCCGGCGATGTCGAAAGTAATCGCGGCACACCTTCCAAGCCTAAATAAATATTGCTATATGAGAATGATCGCACATTTGCGGCTAAGGCGCTTTTTGACTTTGCTGCTTACCTGTTTCCTGAGCATGGCAGCCCTGGCCCAGGACCCCATCAAAGTGCAGGGCTCCGTCACCGGTAAAAATGGTGAAGGGCTTCCGCGCGCCACTATTTCGGTAGTTAATTCAAATGTATCGGTGCTCAGCGACAGCCTCGGCCGTTTCTCCATTACAGTGCCTTCCGGTTCAACCCTGCAGTTTACCTATATTGGTTATTATAACCGGTTGCAGAAAGTTACTTCTGCCACTGTCCTGAACATTCAACTGGCCGAAAACGCCAGTTACCAGCAGATGAACGATGTAGTGGTAGTGGGTTATGGTAAACAAAAATCACCCACCGTTACCGGCGCCGTTGGGGTTATTTCCGGGAAAGACCTTATTCAAACTCCCGTGGCAAATATTACCAATATGCTTATAGGCCGTACCGCTGGTATCAGCGGGGTGCAGGCTACCGGTGAGCCGGGTTTGAACACCACCACCATTCGCATTCGCGGTATTGCTACCCTCAACGGCCAGGATCCGCTCATTGTCATCGACGGTATACAGCAACCGGCCGAGCAGCCCTTCCTCATCCTCAATGCAATGGATGCCAATGAAATTGAAAGCATCAGCATATTGAAAGATGCGTCGGCAACGGCGGTTTATGGTATCCGCGGCGCAAATGGCGTTATTATCGTCACCACCAAACGCGGCCGTTTAAATAAACCGCAGTTCAGCTTTTCGGCCAACCAGGGTTTTACCAAAGCGGCTTCCCTGTTTCAAACCCTGAACTCCTACCAGTTCGCATCGCTGCGCAACGAGGCCATTCGCAATGCGCAGGCTGCCGGCGACCGCAGTTTCGATAATATCCTGTTCACCGATGATGAGTTATGGAAGTTCCAGAATAACCGCGACTATACCCCCGCGCAGGTGGATGCCATGAACCTTACCGATGAACAAAAAGAAGCGTTGAAGAACAGTCCGGCCCTGTATTATACCAGCCATAATTATTATAAAGAGCAATTTGGCGGGGTAGGGCGGCAACAACAATATAACCTCAATGTATCGGGCGGCACCGACAGGGTGAAATACTTTACCTCGCTGGGCTTTTTTCAGCAGGATGGTATTTTATCCAATACGGGTTATGGCGGCGCCAATAACAATCCACGGTACAGGCGATATAATTTTCGCTCCAATTTCGATATAGATGTTGCAAAGAATTTTCAGTTAAGCGTAAATCTCGGCGGTCAGTCGGGCATTGGTAAAGCGCCGGGCGCAGGTACCACCTCGGGCGATTTTGCCAACAGGTACCAGGCCATTATTCAGAACATTCTTGAGAATAGTCCGTATACCGGCCCCGGTATTGTCGATGGCAAACTGGTTACCGGTTTTATCGGTCTGGGCGGCGATGCTACCAACCCGTTAGGGTTGAAAGGCGGTACGGGTTATACGCCTTTGGCGCAATTACTCACCGCCGGTTCGCGCACCATGTATACAACAACGCTCAACAGTGTGGTTACGCTGCGGCACACCATGGGTTATATAACACATGGGTTGGAATCGCATGTGACCGTTGCTTATGACGACAGCTACACAAAAGGATATGCGCAAACCAATCCCATACCGCAATACAGCGCCATGCGCGATCCGAAGAACCCCAATAATATCATTTTTATTGGCGGGCAGGTTACGCCGTCAGGCACTTCAGATAACGTAGGCAACAGTTCCTGGCGCAAACTGTATGTGGAAGCGGCCATCAACTATAACCGCAGTTTCGGCGGACATAATGTATCGGCCCTTGTGTTGGGGAATGCACAACGCTATACCGCCGCCAATGGGAACGGTAGTGCACAGGCATATAATACGCCATCGGGTTTGATGGGTTTGGTTGGAAGGGCCACTTATAATTATAATGAGCGCTACCTGGTTGAATTTAACATGGGCATAAACGGTACCGAGAATTTTGCCCCGGAGCAACGTTTCGGTTATTTTCCGGCGGTATCTGCCGGCTGGATCCTGTCGAATGAAAAGTTCTTCCCCGACAATGAATGGCTTACCTGGGTAAAGTTCAGGGGATCATATGGTGAAGTAGGGAACGACCAGATAGGCGGGCGGCGCTATTTGTATCTGCCCAATACCTGGTCAACCAACACCGGCGGCTACTGGTTTGGCAACAGCAATGGTTCAACGAGCAACCCGTTCTTTGCCGGCGCAGCCGAATCAACACTGGGTAATCCCGAAGTAACCTGGGAGCGGGCAAGGAAAACCAACCTGTCGGCGGAACTGAAATTCATCAACAACAAATTGTCGGTGATCACCTCCCTGTTCCAGGAAAAACGGAATAATATCCTGGTAACATCCGGCGTCATTCCCGCCAATTACGGCGTGCCGCAGAGTTCCACCCCGCCGCTGAACCTCGGCCGCGTAAGCAATAAAGGTTTTGAAATTGAAGCCGGCTGGAACGATGAGATCGGGAAAGTTTCCTATTTCATAAAAGGTAATTATTCATTTGCCCGTAATAAAATTGAATACCAGGCCGAAGCGCCCTATCCTTATCCCTGGATGAACGTAACCGGATTTTCAATCGGTCAATATAAAGGATTGATCAGCGACGGGTTTTATAACACCGCGCGCGAACTGAATAACCGGCCATTTAATAAATACAGCGCAAATGCGCGTCTCGGCGATCTCAAATACCGCGATGTTACCGGCGATGGCATCATCGATGAAAAAGACCTGGTGCCCATCGGTTACAGCAACCTGCCACAGGTAGCCTATAACCTTTCCGTTGGTTTTTCCTATAAAGGATTCGATCTCTCGGCCCTGTTCATTGGAACGGCAAAAGGTTCCTTCCCGCAATCGGGTTACATCCTCAGTTCACCCTTTGCGAAAAACGTAGGGGAAGTGTTGCAGTATGCCTACGATGGCCGCTGGACGGCAGAGAAATTCGCCAATGGCGAAAAGATCTGGTACCCTGCCATCTCTTTCAGTGGCGGACAGGCGAACAATAATCCGTTAAGCACCTTCTGGTTAAAGAAGAACGATTTCAAACGCCTGAAGAACCTCGAGCTGGGTTATACTTTCCAGCAACAATCGGCCCTGCTGAAACGCGCCAATATAAAAGGCATCCGCTTATACATGAACGGGAACAATTTAATTACCTGGGATGAGGAAGTGCTGGAGGGAATAGATCCCGAACAGGCCGATGTAGGCAAGAACAACATGGGGTACCTGTACCCACTTGTAAGGACCTTCAACGTTGGCCTGAACATTCAATTCTAACAAAACCAAACGAACTGCCATGCGATACAGATCGATACTGATAACAATACCGCTGATAGCGATTACCATAGGCGCCTGTAAAAAGGAATTCTTACAGATGCCGATAACGAATGCCACTACCGTGGATTCCGTATTCACCACCACCGTAAAAGCGCAGGGCGCTATCGCCAATGCCTACCGCAATATGCTGGGGCAGGGACTACCCTGGAAGAACTGGTGGAACGCCATGCTACAGGAGAACCTGACAGGGGGTATGAACTACGGGTTCAGCTGGACGATGGCCAAAGACATTGTACTGAACGGCCTGAGTGCCGCCGGTGTAAATGAAGATATGGATGGGTACGTGAACAATTTTCCGCCTATTCGCCAGGCATACATAGTAAAGGAGAACATCGATAAGGTAACCGATATGGCGGAAGGGGATAAGGCCATTGTAAAAGCGGAGATGATGGCACTTATTGCCTATCGTTATGAACAAATGTTCATCATGTACGGCGGGGTGCCCATCATAAGCAGCAGTTTAAAAGCCTCCGACTCGCTGGCCATACCGCGCCACCCGCTGAAACAGGTGCTCGACTCCATTGTAGACTGGTGCGACAAGGCCGCAGCGGTGCTGCCATCGAAATGGCCCGACAACTGGACCGGCAGAATGACAAAGGCTGCCGCATTATCTATAAAATCAAAAGCATTGTTACATGCAGCGCGCCCGCTCTTCAACTCGGCAACCCCGTACCTCGATCTGGGTGCGAACAATAACCTTATCTGTTTGGGAAATGCCGATGCTAACCGGTGGACAACAGCCGCCAATGCAGCGGAAGCTGTGATCGCAGAAGCGGAAGCAGGTGGCGGTGCTTATATCATCAATACCGGCAACCCGCTCGATGATTATTCAACCGCCACCTCTGTACCCTCCAATCCTGAAGTGTTGCTGGCCTTCAAGTTCAAGAACGACGTGTTGTTCGATGGGGGCAACTGGAATAATTTACCCATGAACGCTTTTTATAATTGCCGGGTATGGGAAGCCCAGGGCAATGTGCTTACCACCAACCTGCTCGAATATTATTATAAGGAAGACGGCGCCAATCAAACCTGGCCCGATGCAGGCACTACCGCAACGTTTGCCGATTATACCACCAAAATGAACCAGATGGAAGCGCGCTTTAAATCGAGTTTTCAACCCTGGCAAATGGATGCCTGGAACAACCCCGGCGATGCCAACTGGAGAAATAACAGCACGTTTGGTTCGGGCCCCGGTTTCGGATGCGCGCGGGTGGTTAAGTTCTATGCAAAGGCCGGCGGCCGCGCCTGGTTCGAGTTCCCCATCTTTCGCCTCGCAGCGGCATACCTCAGTGCCGCGGAAGCATGGAACGAAGCGGGACAAACGTCAAACGCGCTTGACCGCCTGAACAAGATCCATCAACGTGCAGGCTTACCTGCTATCACTGAAACAGACCAGGCGAAACTGCGCACCATTATACAACGTGAATGGGCGGTTGAGTTCTTTGACGAGAATTACCGCCTGCATGATGTAAAACACTGGCGCCTGCCGAACATCGGCAGTGTGCTGGGCGGACCCATCAGGGCGATGGCATTTAATAACGGCGGCGGCGTGAAACTTACCGGTAATACCAATTATACCGATAAGGTGATCTATACGATGATCTGGTCGCCCAAACAATACCTGAACCCCTTTCCGCAAACGGAGATCAATAAGGGATACCTTATTCAAAATCCTGGCTACTGACGACATGAAACGGGAAACGGAAATGGGCAATCGTGAAACGTGAAACGGCAAACGTGAAAGTCCTGTACACGACGCTCATAACTAAATCGGCAATTCGCCTACGCCTGGGCTACGGCGAATAAATTAGCAATCAGTAACAAATTTCAGGCGAAGAAAGATTGGTTATTAGTTTGAAATTTTACGAGTCTTTCACGTTTCACGTTTGCCGTTTCACGCTAAAGCAACTTTTTAATGATTTGCAACAAACAATGTAATATGAAGAAATTGATCCTAAATATACTTACCGGTTGTTTACCAGTTTTCCTGTGGCATCCACTCAGCGCCCAGGAGGCAGCGGCCGTATCAAAAACAGATACGACAGTCGTCGATCTGTCGGTTTTAGAATACGAACCCGGCCCGTTTTTACAAATTAGAAAAGAAAGATCGGTAACGGCCACTTCATCAGTGGGTGGTAATATGCTGTACAGAACACCCGTACCCAACATTACCAATACCCTGTATGGTTTACTGCCGGGCCTTACAGTGAAACAGGGCTCGGGCGAACCGGGTTACGATGAAGCGGATCTGTTTATCCGCGGCAGGGGCTCATTTGATAATACGGCACTGGTAATATACATCGACGGTTTTCAAACAACCGCTTCTTATTTCAACTACCTGCCGCCTTCTGAAATAGAAAGCATTTCGGTTTTGAAAGACCCGGTTACGCTCGCCACCTTTGGCATGAAAGGCGCCAATGGCGTTTTGTGGGTAGTGACGAAAAGAGGATTTGCCGGTAAACGTAAAGTGCAGGTGCAGCTGGTGAGCGGCTTGCAGCAACCCGTTCGCCTCACCAAACCCTATGGCGCTTATGATTATGCCCGCCTGTACAACCAGGCCGTCAGTAACGACAATTACGCCCTGAACGGTCACCAGTTTACTTACACCCCGGCCTACACCGATGCGCAGTTGGAAGATTACCGCAACGGCAATGGCACCAATGTCGACTGGTACGATCAGGTATTGCGGAAGAGCGGTTATTATTCCGATGCCAATATCCTGTTTTCAGGTGGCGGTAACGATACAAAATATGCGCTGTTGCTCGATTACATGCGCCAGCGCGGATTGTACGATGTGCCAACCAATGCCACTACCTCCAATGCACAAATACAACGTTTCAATGTGCGCACCAACCTCGACTTCAACTTCTTTAAGATCTTTGAAGCAAAAGTTGACCTCGGGGGAAGGATAGAAGACCGGCGTTATCCTAACTTCAACGGGCCTTCGCTCTGGAATAATATGGCAAGGTACCCAGCCAATGTATACCCGGTAAAGGATCCGCAAACCGGTGGCTGGTCGGGCACTACCAACTTCCCGCATAACCCCGTGGCCAGTTTAAATGCACTGGGTTATACTTCAACCCACGACCGCACCCTGCAGGCGAATTTCAACCTGAAGCAAAAGCTTGATTTCATTACACCCGGTTTGTATTTGAACGAAGCCGTGTCGTTCAATACCTGGACGAGAACTGCCGCCAGTAAAACGGCCACCTATGCACGTTTTAACAATGGCGTACAAACCACCACCGATAAAGCCAGCGATATCATTGCCAACGGGGCTACATCGGTTGGCCAATACGACTGGAAACAGATAAATATTACCGCAGGCTATAACCGTACGTTTGGCAAACATGCTTTTGCCGGCGCGTTGAATTTCCTGCAAAGCAATTATATGACCGATGCCGGTTCCAACAACCCGGGCAGCAACACGGGTAACAACATCTTCTATCATTTTCAAACGGTGAGCGCGCGCCTGCACTATACGAACAATGAGCGCTACCTGGCTGAATTGTCGTTCGGCGCAACCGGCTCTGATAATTATGCACCCGGTAACCGCTGGGGCTTTTACCCGGCGCTGGGTTTGGGCTGGATCATTTCAAAAGAAGATTTTTTGGCCAATAACAAACTCGTGAATTACTTAAAACTGCGGGCAGGCGCGGGACTTTCCGCCAATGATTTTTCTACCCGCGGCCGTTACCTGTACCAGCAATACTATGTAGGGAATGGAAGTTTCTATACCGGGAACAACAGCCTGACCGCTAATAACGGACTGATCCAATCCTACGCCGCCAATCCCGGCATTTTTGCAGAGAAAAGTATGAAATACAACGTTGGCGTTGATGCTACCCTGTTCAACAAATTGTCCGTCACCGTTGATGTGTTCCGCGATAACCGCTCTGATATCGTGATACAGAACAACACCCTTATGGCGGTGTACGGCGGCATACAGCCTTATGTAAACGCCGGAAAGGTTACCAATAGCGGAATAGAAGCAAGCGCTTCATACAACGGTAAAGCCGGCGCTGTAACCTATACAGCGGGGGCCATGGTATCCTATGCCAAAAACAAGATCAGGTACATGGGCGAAATACCCACGGTAAATGAGTTCAATAAAGCCACCGGGCGGCCAATTGGTTCCTTTATAGGTTTGATGGCCGATGGGTTTTATGATGTTACCGATTTCAATGCCGACGGTACGCTGAAGAGTGGTATTCCCATTCCCACATTTGGCGCTGTACAACCCGGCGACCTGAAATACAAAGACCTCGACAACAATGGCCGGGTTGACCAGGCCGATAATACAAAGATCGGCAACCCCGAACTGCCCAGCCTTACATATGCGTTTAACCTTGGCGTTAGTTACAAAGGGTTCGATCTTACCGCCCTGTTCCAGGGTGTTTCGGGTAACTCCGTTAACCTGTTGAACGCGCAGTTACAATCAGTGGCATTTGTGAATAATACGAATGTATTTCCAATGGCAGGTAATGCCTGGGCGTACTTCCCCGACCAGGGGATCGATACGCGGGCCGGCGCCGATTATCCGCGGCTTACCACGCGCGCCAATGACAATAATTACCGCACCTCCTCCTTCTGGATAAAAAAAGGCGCGTTCCTGCGGCTGCGCAATGCGGAACTGGGCTATAATTTACCTGCAGCCGTACTGAAAAACATACACCTTTATAAACTGCGATTGTACATCAGTGCGGTCAACGCCTTTAACTGGTCGTACGTTGGCAAAAACTATGACCTCGATCCTGAAACCCCGGTAGGTTACCCCGCCATGAAATCATTTAACGCCGGTATTACGCTCACCTTTTAAAACGAGTTAC
>CBIHPC010000060.1:0-25853 GCA_966211305.1 uncultured Niastella sp. | reverse complement strand
ATCGGCAGCCGATGTAACGCTTGATTTCATCCTCGATGAAAGGGCAAGGGAACTGTTGGCCGAAGAGAACCGCCGCATGACCCTTATGCGCACCAAAACACTGGTTACCAGAACAACTAAATACAATACGCAGAATATCAATCCGGTCATCGGGCTTACCAGCAAACATTTGCTATTGCCCGTTCCGCAGTCGGAGATCGATTTGAATAAAGATGCGAAGCTGGAGCAGAATGAGCTTTATTAATTTTTTTTTGTGCTTATCGGTAAAGTGATGCCGGAACCGGATGTAAGAAGTAGGATGTAAGAAGTAAGTAAGAAATAAGAACAGGTAATACGAAGTATTAAGTTTTAGGTGCGATTTAATGATAAATATTGAAAAATTACTATATTCTTAAATCATACTTCTTACATCTTACATCTTATTGTTCGATACTCATGCAGCTTACTGTTTTTCTGATAAAGCTTACTATTAACGTTCAAAAGTTTACTATATAATTCATTACATTCGACGGAAATTATTGCTATCCATGAGATCATCTGTATTTGTTCCTGCTTTATTGTTCAGTGTAATCACCGGCAGTGTTGCCTGTGAAGCCCAAAAGAAAACGGTTTTTAAGGCGAAAGGCCCCCTTTTGCAAACCATACAAGCGAATTTTGAAGATGGCGCAAAACAATACAAGGTATTGAAAGCGACATTACCACCCGACAGGTTTCCGAAAACCTATTTTCCGCAAACCGGTAAAGCCGAAACCAGCGGTTCAGGCTGGTGGTGCAGCGGCTTTTATCCCGGCACACTGTTATACCTGTACGAACAAACAGGTGATACTGTGCTATACAACGAGGCGGACCGTATACTCGGGGTATTACAGAAAGAACAATATAACAAAACCACCCACGACCTGGGTTTTATGATGTATTGCAGTTTTGGCAATGCCGACCGCATAAAGCCAAAACCAGAATACAAAGACATTATTGTCAATAGCGCGAAATCGCTCAGTACCCGTTTTAACGAAAAAGTAGGTTGTATAAAATCATGGGATTCGAAAAAGGAAACCGATTTCCTGGTGATCATCGACAATATGATGAACCTTGAATTGTTGTTTGAAGCAACAAAAGCTACCGGCGACTCCTCTTTCTGGAAAATTGCCGTAACCCATGCCAATACTACCATGAAGAATCATTTCCGGCCCGATTACAGTTCTTTCCACGTATTGAACTATGATATAACTACCGGTGATGTAAAGGAAAAGAAAACAGCGCAGGGTTTTGCCGATGCCTCGGCCTGGGCCCGCGGACAGGCATGGGGTTTATATGGCTATGCCGTTTGTTATCGCTATACCAAAGATGTTCGTTACCTGCAACAGGCGCAGCATATCGCAGCGTTTATTTTATCGCACCCTAACCTGCCTGCAAATAAGATCCCTTATTGGGATTTCAATGCACCCGATATTCCCAATGCGTTGCGCGATGCTTCTGCTGCCGCTATCATGGCATCTGCATTTATTGAATTGAGCCAGTATGCAAAAGGCAAAGAAGCCCGTAAGTATATGCAGGCTGCGGAAACGATGATCACTAATTTATCGACCCCCGAATACAAAGCCGCTGCCGGCACCAATGGCGGTTTTATTTTACAACACGGGGTAGGGCATAAACCTGCCGGTACCGAAATTGATGTGCCGCTTACTTATGGCGATTATTATTTTATAGAAGCCTGTAAAAGATATAAAGAGTTGGGTAAATAGTTTACGAGTTGATGAGTTGACGAGTTGATAAGAATGAGAGTCAACTCATGGTTTAAAATGCAAAGTTTTTCGTTCGCAGTTTTTAGTTGGTGAGCAGACTGGCGTGTTATCCCGGTTCATCCGGGATGGCACGCCTTATTTTCCGATGACGCGATTTTAACATTCATGAAATTCCCTTATGAGGTCATTATATTTAACCGTTATTATAACAGTAGCCAGTACCATCGTGTACGCACAAACTCCATTGATAACAAACATCGCTGGTCGAAAAACAACCAGTCTCAACGGTAAGTGGCAATATATTATTGATCCGTATGGAACGGGTTTCTACGATTACCGTTTTCTCGAAAGAAAAGAAAACGACCGCGAGGCCTACTGGAATACGGATGTGCCCGAAAACAAGACCGATCGCAAAGAGCATAAGTTCACTGATGAATATACCCTGAACGTGCCCGGCGACTGGAACTCTCAGGCGGAAAAATTCCTGTATTACGAAGGCATAGTATGGTATAAGAAGTCGTTTGATTATACAAAAGCCAATCCCACAGGTAAAGTATATCTGTACTTCGGCGCTTCCAACTACGAAACCGATGTGTACCTCAATGGCAAAAAGCTGGGTAAACACAAAGGCGGTTTTACACCCTTTAATTTTGAAGTGCCCGATTCGGTGCTGAAAGCAACCGGTAACTACCTGGTGGTGAAAGTAGACAATACCCGCCACAAAGATGAAGTGCCTACTGTGAATACCGACTGGTGGAATTATGGCGGCATTACCCGCGATGTGCAACTGGTTGAAGTGCCACCGGCATTCATCAGGGATTTTACGCTGCAGGTACAAAAAGGCGCTGCGCTAAAAACAACGAAGAATGTTCCGGTAGAAGGGTGGGTGAATGTAAAGGACTGGCAAAACACCCGCGAGGTGACTGTAGAACTGCCTGAATTAAAGATCAAAAAGATATTCCCTGTAACGGGCGAACGGGTAAACCTGCGGTTTAATTTGCCTGCTGTGCAGTTATGGTCGCCCCAAACGCCAAAGCTATATACGGTGGTAGTAAGCAATGGCGCCGATCGTATGGAAGACAAGATCGGGTTCCGTACCATTGAAGTGGCCGGAAAGCAGGTATTGCTGAACGGTAAGCCGTTGTTCATGCGCGGTATTTGTATACATGAAGAAATACCGCAACAGATCCGCCGCGCATACAGTAAACAGGATGCCCTGCAATTACTGGGTTATGCAAAAGAGCTTGGGTGCAATATGGTACGGCTGGCGCATTACCCGCACAATGAAAATATGACCCGTACGGCCGATTCAATAGGCATACTGGTATGGTCGGAGATCCCGGTTTACTGGACGATCGATTTCACCAGTGCCGAAGTGTTTAACAAAGCACGTACTCAGCTTACTGAAATGATCACCCGTGACCGGAACCGGGCCAGCATCATCATTTGGTCGGTTGGTAATGAAACGCCGGTTAAGCCCGCGCGCACTGCTTTTATGCGCAACCTTATCAGTGCGGCGAAGTCGCTCGATTCAACCCGGTTGGTATCGGCGGCGCTGGAGGTGAATTACCAGGCAGGCGTAAATAAGATCGATGACCCGTTGGGTGAATTTGTAGATATCGTTTCTTTCAATGAATACCTGGGCTGGTATGCAGGCCTGCCCGACAGATGCCGTACCGCCAAATGGGAGTTCGCTTATGATAAACCTTTCTTTATTAGCGAAACTGGCGCTGAAACGCTGTATGGTTTTCATGGCGATTCACTTACGCGCTGGAGCGAGGAATACCAGGAATGGTATTATCGCGAGCAGGTAGCCATGTTCAAACGCATGCCGGAGAATTTTGCGGGCCTCTCACCGTGGTTGCTCTGCGATTTCCGTTCTCCCCGCCGCAATAACCAAACCTTTCAGGAGGGCTGGAACAACAAAGGGCTTATAGATCAGCAGGGGAGGAAGAAGAAGGCTTTTTATGTGTTGAAGGGTTATTATGAAGAGAAGAGTTTATAAGTTATTCAGTTGTTCAGTTGTTCAGTTATTCAGTTTGTAAGTTATCTATCAATGGCGCTGAGGCGCCTGTGAACTATAGCCAGTTATGGCGAGTCGCTAACAGGAATTGAACAACTGAATAACTGAACAACTCAGTTTTTCAGGATATTGTATTCAAAAAATAAATATCTCACCGCAGCCGCTGCCCAAACATCGACTACGTTCACTTTGGCATGGTTCTTTCAAAGGTATGAATGACGTTAATTTTCTGCAGAAAGTAATCTCTCACTTATAGTAACCATTGAACGTGCAGGCATCAGGGCTTGTGAAGTTGAGCTTTGTGAACCGGTATTTGTGCTTTTTGCCCATTCCATTGCCTGTTGTCTGTTGTCGATTGATCATTGTCCATTGCCAATTGCCTGTTGATTATCCCTCCATTGCACTTGTTTTAACCTGAATATCATTGGCCGCACATGCGGGTTGTACCCTTTTTTAATTTCGCTGACTATGAGATACATTATTATGCTGTGTTGTTCTTTCATGATCATCAGGAACGGCTTTGCCGTAAGATCGTCTCCAAAGGTTCCGGAAAATAAACATTCACCCGGTATGCAACAGCAGGTGAATATCCGGCCCATTCTGGCACCGGCCATCAGATTATATTGAAGACAGGTTTAAGCTGCAAGCCAAAAGCCGAAAGCGAATACAGAATACAGCTGCACGCTGCAGGCTGCAAGCAAATACAACTGCTGCACAGCCTGAGATCAGGCAATTAATTGCGAGTCTTGATGTAAGGAACTATAAACTAAAAACAAAAAACTATAAACTGTATTTGGTATAGCCATGCAAGCCACACCTTCGCAATAATAGATCGGATAACCGAACCGTATAAGGCATTATGGTTTACGGGAAAGGCAAATAATGGGATGTCGCAGTTGGAATAGCAACTCTCCTCCAGTTATGTCCTGTTTTTTAGGGTGGTTCCTCCTCCGGGGAGCCGCCTTTTTTTATTTCACCCACTGAAGCTTTAGCGTAGGTGGGTTGTTACTTCAGGTTATCGGGATTGGGAATGAAGTTCATGAATGAATGGAATTGCGAATCGTAGCGGCGTTTGTCGAGCTTATAATAGAACGCGCCTTTTTTAGAACCCTCTTTCTCCTTTTCTTTTTGCTTAACGAGCAGTTTAGTAGAAAGGATCTTGCGGGTGAAATTACGTTTGTCCAGCACAGTGTCATACACACCGGTATACAGGTTATACAGTTGGGGTAACGTGAATTTCTCAGGCAGCAATTCAAATAAAATGGGGTGGAAGGCTGCTTTATAGCGAAGCTTCTCCTGCGCCATTTTAACCATACGGCTATGGTCAAATATAAGCCTGGGTATTTTTTTCAGGGAGAACCATTCGGCATGGAAGTCGTCGCTTATCTGCTTCTCGTATTTATGAATATCGATGAGTGCGAAATAAGCGATAGACACGGTGCGCTCTTCGGGATCGCGGGTTGGTTCGCCGAAGGCATATAATTGTTCAATGTATACGTTCTTAAGACCGGTGAGCTGTTTCAGGATGCGGGCGCCAGCCTGTTCAAAGTCTTCATCGGGCTGAACGAAACCACCCATGAGGCTCCATTTACCTTTTTCGGGTTCAAATCCTCTTTGTATGAGCAGCAGTTTTAATTCATGTCCGTCAAATCCAAAAATGATCGAGTCTACCGCAACAAGCATGCGTTTTTGCTTGGAATAATGTTTCATATGAAAGTAAATCGGTCCATTTATACTATTAAGATCCTAAGATCATAACAGTGGAAACGGATAGAATTTTGGGTTAAAGTAATAAGAAAAACTGAACAATAGTAAAACCGTGTGATGAAGATAGCTATTTTTTTTAAAAAGGGCCTGCCGGCGCAATGGGTGGTACGGGTTTTTACCATAGCTAACGTCAGTGCCTGCCGAAATTAGCCTATAATACTAACGCCGGTCAAGTATTCGCTAAATAAAGATGCGGGTACCCGAAAAGCTTTCCCTGAAATCCTTGGGCGTGCAGCTTTTTTTCTTTTTAAAAATACGGTTGAAGTTGGAAATATTGTTAAACCCGCAGTGGTAGGCTATTTCAGCGATCGACTGGGTGGTGTCTATCAGCATGCGGGAAGCATGGCCCAGCCTTATTTCGGTGAGGCTGTCAATAAACGTATTGCCGGTGCGCTGTTTAAAAAAGCGGCTGAAGGCAGCATCGGACATATTGGCCAGCCGCGCCACTTCGTTGAGGGTAATGGGTTTGTCGAAGTTGTGGTTCATGTACTCAAGTGTTTTTTCAATACGCCGGCTGTTGTAGGTGTACTGCTCGGTGTTATTGAAAGTGGCATCCGACAGGATGCGCATATTGCGCGAGATCGATAAATCGTGTAATATTGACATTAATTCAAGCACTGAATCAAATCCCTGTTTCTGGTTCAATTCAATAATACGCGGCGCCAATAGCTGGGTGGTCTCTTTCGAAAAAAGGATACCCCGCAGCGATTTCTCCAGCATGGTACGAATAAAGCTCAGCTGGTTGCGGCGTAATAGTTTTTCATCGAAGAGGTCCTTGTGAAACTGGATGGTGATCTCTCTGATCTCATTGCTTTTACAACTATGGGTGAACCAGGCATGCTGCAGATTGCTGCCCACCAGCACCAGTTCCAGCTCATCGATCTCTTCAATATGATCGCCGATCACCCGCCTGGCGTTTTTGGCGTTTTGAATAAAGTTGAGTTCAAATTCCTCATGGTAATGAAGCGGAAAGTCGAATTCGGATTTCACGCGGGAAAAGAGGGTAAAACAATCGCTTTGGGTAAGCGGCGTGATCTCACGCAGTAATGTGCTTTTCATATGCTGGCAATTGTATCGTAATTGTGATCAAAAATATACAATTGGCGGTAGAATTAATATCATAATTGTATTGCCGGGTCGAAATTAACAGAATCCAGTGCGGTCAACGATTTAGCAGGGATATATGGGTTCTTATAAGATATAAAATGGAAAATAATATAAAAATAGGTCAATATAGTATTATTTTATAATCATAATCCAGGCATAAATTTGGAGTAAATTGTATTGCTGTATGAGAAAAAAAGTACTCTGCCGGGTGCTCCTGCTTTTTGTATGGGCGCTGGCACTAAACCTTTCTGCGTATGCCCAAACCAAAACGATCTCGGGCATTGTCTCCGACCAAAACGGGGTTCCGCTTGAAAAAGCTTCCATAAAAGTAAAAGGGGGAAAAGGTTCTGCCGTTTCCGATCTCAATGGCCAGTTCAGGCTGGTAGTTCCGCAAGGGGCCACCGCACTCGAAGTGTCGTATGTGGGCATGAAACCAGTAACTGTTGCCATCGGAGGCAAAGAAACGGTGCTGGTTACCCTGAACGTAACCGATAGCAAACTCAACGAAGTGGTTGTTATCGGGTATGGCACTGCCCGCCGCAGCGATGTGTCGTCGGCCGTTTCTTCGGTAAAGGCAAAAGACCTCAAAGACCTGCCGGTGGCCGGTATCGACCAGGCTATTCAGGGAAAGGTGGCCGGTGTAACGGTTATCAATAACAGCGGCCAGCCCGGCGGCGGCGTATCGGTAAAAGTTCGCGGCGTTACTTCCATCAACAGCAACGACCCGCTGATCGTTGTCGACGGCGTGCCGTTTTTCACCAATACAAGGAACAGCACCGGCTATGCCGGCCTTGGCGGTTCCGACGGACAGGTTGGAAACAGCGTAATGTCAACCATAAACCCCGGCGATATCGAAAGCATCGATGTATTAAAAGATGCTTCGGCGCAGGCGATCTACGGTTCCCAGGCTGCCAACGGCGTAATTCTCATCACTACCAAAAAGGGAAAGAACGGGGAAGGCAGGATCGGTTATGAAATGTATTACGGCCAACAGGAAGTACAGAAAAAACTCGATCTCATGAATCTGCGCGAATTCGCCCAGTTCCAGAACGAAGTAGCGCCAACGCTGGGTCTTCCGCCTTCCGATGAATTTAAAGACCCTTCCGTGCTTGGCGAGGGCACCGACTGGCAGGAAGCCATGTTCAGGCACGGACAAATGCAAAATCACCAGCTCAGTTTCTCGGGCGGAAAAGATAAAACGTCATATTATCTCTCGCTGAACTATTTCGATCAGAAAGGAATTTTGATCGGTTCCGATTTTAAGCGGTATACCCTCCGTTTCAATCTCGATCACCAGTTGAAGTCATGGTTAAAGATCGGTTTCAGCACCAATGCCACCAGAAGCATTCAAAACGTTACACTGGCCGATGCGGCCGAAGGCACCATCTGGTGGGGTGCGGTACAAAGCCCGCTGATCCCGGTTAAGAACCTCGATGGCACCTGGGGTGGCGGAACCACTATCGGTGGTGTTCAGTACAGCCAGGATAACCCTATTGCAAGAAGCCATTATCGCGGCAACAGGAATACCAACTGGCAGGTGTTCGGTAATACCTATGCCGATGTGCAGTTACGTAAAGATCTTTCCGTTAAAACGGAATTTGCCTATTCGCTCGGGTTGAACAACCGTATAGCCTATCAGAACTCAGGCGCTATTGGCCCCACTCAACTGCAAAGCCAGTTGTTCGATTCCCGGGCAAACAGCTATTATTATGCGCTTAGAAATTACCTGAACTATAATAAATGGTTTAGCAAACACAGCATTTCCGCTACAGTGGGGCATGAAGTGCAGTATTCCTATTACGAAGCAATTGGCGGCAAGAAAGTGAACCTGGCCAATAATATCCTCGATCTCGATGCCGGTGAAAGCGATAAACAAACCTGGGAACTGGGCGGCGGAAAAAATAACTGGGCTATGGAATCGTGGTTTGCCAGGGGCAGTTATACGTACGACGACCGCTTCTCGCTCTCATTGAGCTTCAGGGCCGACGCCTCTTCCAATTTCGGCCCCAATAATAAATGGGGTTATTTCCCCGGCGCTTCCGTTGGCTGGACGGTTACCAATGAACGTTTCGCCGATCGTTATAAAGATGTAGTGAACTATCTGAAACTGCGTGTTGGTTATGGCTCGGTAGGTAACCAGAACCTGCCGTCCGGCGCCCCCAATCCGCCCTATACTTCCGTTGTTGGTTTCTGGCCCGGCCCCGTTGGCTTTGGTACATCCAGCTACCTGAACGGTATTTCAAATCCCGATCTGAGCTGGGAATCCGTTGTAACAAAGAATGCAGGTTTCGACGCCTCGTTCCTGAAAGGGCGTATCGATCTGAACTTCGATGTTTACAAAAAGACAACGACCGATATGTTGATGTTCCTTACCGGTCCGCGCCTGATAGGTGTTGGCGACCAGTGGGACGATCTGAAGGCGCCTATAGGCAACGTAGGTCAAATGAGCAATACCGGTATCGATATCAGTCTTACAAGCACGAACGTAAAAACAAAGGATTTCTCCTGGAAGACAAACGTGGTGTTCTCGCAATTTAAAAACAGGCTCGATAAAATGGCCGCTTCAACCGCCGGCTTAACGGGTAAAGTGTACTATGATAACTATACCATTACATTTACCCAACCAGGCTATGCGGTTGGGTCGTTTTTCGGACTGGTTACCGATGGTTTGTTCCGCACCAAGGATGAACTGGACAACGGTTTAACGCAATTTGGTTACACCCGCGATCAGGCGCATACCTGGCTTGGCGACGTACGGTTTAAAAATATCAACGGCGATACGGTGATCGATGCCGATGATATTACGTTTATCGGCAGTCCGTTGCCAAAGTTCACCTTCGGGTTCACCAATACTTTCCAGTATAAGGACTTTGATCTCAGTGTATTCATTCAGGGTAGCCACGGCGCAAAGATCTTCAACTTCCTGCGCTGGCAACTGGAGAAACTCGATAATGCCTACTACAATCAGCTGAGTACTGTGCTGGATAGGTATACTGCCACCAATCCAAACGGCAAACTGCCCCGGTTCACCAATACCAATACGAATAACATCTATATCAGCGACCGGTACGTGGAAGATGGTTCATATATCCGCATACAAAACATCAGCTTAGGTTACCGTATTCCCAAAAACATCCTGAATAAGGTAAAAGTTAACAGCGCAAGGATCTATGTATCGGTTCAAAACCTGAAAACATTCTCCGATTACAGCGGTTACGATCCCGAGGTTGGTGCATTCAACAACAGTATTAAGTTGATGAATGTAGATATGGGCCACTATCCCAATCCGCGCACATTTACCATTGGCGCCAGTCTTGACTTTTAATTTTTCTGATCCTGATGGAATTAAATACTAATACAATGAAACGTTTTAATATATACGCTTTTGCAGGAGCGGTGCTGGTGCTGGCAGCCTGTAAAAAAACATTTACCGAAAGACCTTCTCTCGATGCTACCACGCTTTCGAATTACTATAACACGGCCGAAGAAGTACGGAGTCTTACCAGCACTTTGTATGGCCTGCCCTGGTCGGGTTATGAGAACCGTGCAATGGATGCCATTGGCGATGTAATGGCCGGTAATGAATATTCAAGCGGCAACGACGATGTGCCCTATCTTGCTTTTTCATTTGCTTCAACCTCTGTACGTATTGCCGACGCCTGGAAGGTGTTTTATAAGATCGGCGGCTGGACGAGTGAATACATGAAGGCGCTGGAACAGAAGAAGGGCATGGGCGGTAATCCTGCATTTATCGATCCCGCTATTGCCGAATGCCATTTCTTCCGGGGGACCGTGTATTTCTATATTGGCCGCATTTGGGGCGATGCGCCTATCGTAACCGATCCCGGTAAAACGGCTTTGTCGGGCAATTTCAATATTCCCAAATACTACCAGAAAGACGTATTGCGCTTTGCACTGGAAGAATTGAAACTGGCGGAAGCCGGTTTGCCTGAAACCGATCCGCAACCCGGCCGGCTTACAAAATATTCGGCTAAGGGCATGATGGCGAAATTATACCTGTATCTGAAAGATTATGAAAATGCAAAAAAACTGGCGGAAGAAGTGATCAGTTCAAACAAATATGATCTGGTTACAAATTATGCCGGCATGTTCAGCTCAAGCACCTTCAACAATAATAAAGAATCCCTTTTCTCTATTCAACACCAGTTGACCAGCAATCCCTGGGGTTCAGCCAACCAGAAGAATCCCGACAGAGGGCCTTCCAACCTGCAAACCGAGGAGGCCAGTATGTGGCAGTTGTATATTCCTTCCATAGATATGCTGAACGCCTATGAGTTCGGCGATCTTCGCCGTAAAGGTTCGGTTATGGAACAGGGCTGGTCAAAACCTGAATGGAAACCCAAAAATGCCAATGCAGCCTACAATACATTTATGGCTAACGGTTATATATACGATACAATCCAAAAGGATGGCGATGGTGGCATCAAGAATCCAACCCGTTCCAATATCGCCAAGTATGTGGTTGGCCCCGGTAAGGCATTTGGCGGCGAACTGGTGCTGGGTATGAACACGGGCATCAATACAATGATGTTACGGTTTGCAGATATTTTATTGATCTATGCCGAAGCGGTTATGGGTACCGGTGCATCGACCACCGATGCCGCTGCATTGGAGGCATTTAACAGGGTGCGTACCCGCGCAGGATTAAGCAATAAAACCATGATCACAAAAGATGATATACTTAAAGAACGCCGTGTTGAATTTGCGTTCGAAGGCGATTACTGGTTCGATCTGCAGCGACAGGGTTTTGCGAAAGCGAAGCAGCTGATAGAGGCGCAGAACAGAGGCACTGCCGAGGTGCCCGCGTATGTGACATTCACGGATAAATACATGTACCTGCCGATACCTGCCGGTGAAATTTTGCAGGATCCCGAGCTGGCTAAAGAACCGGTTAGCTATTATTAATGAATTCTAAACACGATTGTTGATATGAAAAAGTTATTCCGCTATAGATCTTTTCTGATCGTTCTTATTGTTTTATCAGGAGTGATGCTGCATGCGTGTAAAAAGGATAAAGATGGTAACCCCGGTGCACCGTCGGGCAGCCTGGTTGCTGAAAACCTTACACCGTCAACGGCTTCTGGTGGTACTTTACTTACGCTTACAGGCCAGGGGCTGGGCGATATCCGCAGCATCGTTTTCGATAAAGACAGCGTGCCCGCGCCGTTCTATACAACGTTGAATACGGAAAGCGCCATTGTATTCAGGGTGCCCGATACTGTTTCGGGCGGTGCGCAAAATATCATATTCACTAACGGTGCAGGTAAAACGTTGCTGGTGCCGTTTACAGGACTGGCCTTTCCCAGCGTAACAAACGTTTCGAACTATAATTTTGTTACCGGTACAGAGCTTACGCTCACTGGTAACAACCTGGAAACAGTTAGCAAGGTTGTGGTGAACGGTACTACAGATGAGGCTACTGTTGTATCTAAATCAAAAAAACAACTGGTGATCAAAATGCCGTCAACAACAGTTGCCCGGGCGGCATTGAACATCACTAATGTAACCGGAGAGATCACTACTACACAGGAGTTTGTAAATATCGACCAGGCGTTACAGATCTTTACAGAAGATTACGGCAGCGGCTTTGAGAACGGTTCATGGGGCGATGCCGCCTTCATTACAACCGATGAGTTTAAAACAGGCGCCAAGTCAATTGCCAAGAAATATCAGAAAGGCAACTGGCACCTCCTCGGTTTGTCGAACTGGGGCACAGGGGTTGCTCAGGATCCCGCGTACAAATACCTCACTGTTTGGATAAAAGGCGCTTCAAGAGATTACTCGCTGTATATAATGTCTGATAAGATAACGGGCGGTTACGGTAATTATCTCGATGCAAACAAAATAAACGTTCCTGCCAATGTGTGGACTTATTTCAAAGTACCATTATCGACCCTGAACCTGTGGGCTACCGGTTCACCGTTCAATCAACTGGGTTTCCGCATTCAGGGACCTGATGCGCAGGATGAAACATTCTATTTTGACGATCTGCTTTTGGTGAAATAAGAATATGAAAATAATTCCGAACAAAATGAAGCACCTCTTGCTGCTGGCCGCAATATTTGGGACGAACACTTCCTATTTGCGGCCGGTAGCAGGAGAACTGCCTGCCGACAGGAACGCTACCACGCAAACTGTTTTGCTGTACAATAACCTGAAAAAACTGGCCGGCAAAGGATATATGTTCGGTCACCAGGATGACCTGGCGTACGGCGTGAACTGGCGGTACGAAAACGGGCGCAGCGATGTGAAGGAGGTGGCCGGTGATTACCCGGCCGTATATGGCTGGGAGTTAGGTGGGCTGGAAGCCGGTGAAGAAAAAAATATCGATGGCGTTCCGTTCAAAAAAATGCGTCAGTTCATTAAAGAAGGATATGAACGGGGTGGGGTAATCACAATCAGCTGGCATGCCCGTAGTCCGTACGGCGCCGAAAAAGGCGCCTGGGATACCACGCATGGCACAGTGGCTTCTATACTACCGGGCGCTGCCAATCACCAGTTGTATAGAACCTGGCTCGACGAACTGGCAAAATTCTTTCTGTCGCTGAAGGGAAGTAAAGGCGAAGCCATCCCGGTATTGTTCCGGCCCTATCATGAGTTAACGGGTAACTGGTTCTGGTGGTGCCGCAATGCCTGTTCGGCTGAACAGTTTAAAGTGCTGTGGCGATTCACCCAGTATTACCTGCGCGAAGAAAAAAAAGTGCATAACCTGTTGTATGTATACAATACCGCCGGCGATTTCAAAACAAAAGAGGAGTTCATGGAGCATTATCCCGGCGATGATGCGGTAGATATGATCAGTTTCGACAGCTACCAGTACGATGACCCCGCCAAAAGCGACTGGTTTGTAAAGAACACCAATGTTCAGTTAGGGTTAATGGGCGAGATCGCCGCAGAGAAGAACAAACTAATGGCTATTGGTGAAACCGGGTATGAACAAATTCCCTTTGCCACCTGGTGGACGGAAACGTTATCAAAAGCCATAGGGGAGCATAAGATCTCGTATGTGCTGGTATGGCGTAATCATGGTTACAATCAATGGATGAAAAAAATGCATTACTACGCGCCCTATAAAGATCATGGATCGGCTGCTGATTTTGTAAAGTTCTACCAGCAGGAGAATACTTTATTTGAAAAGGATGTTGCCAGGGAGAAGTTGTATGAGTAGTTGACGAGTTAACGAGTTGACGAGTTGACGAGTTGACGATTTGACAAGTTGAAAAGGTGTATTGTATGCAGGAACGCTTTGAAGTTAAAAAAATCAGGTATCTGCATGTAAATGCAGTAATTTCAAAGTTAGACAATCCTTTCACGTTTCACGTTTGCCATTTAACAATTCACAGCCTGCCCCGATGAAGTCGGGGATTGCCGATTCACGAAATAATACGAATGAAGATCACATTATTAGACGCAACGATCGTTTTCCTGTACCTGGCCACCATGGTAATGATAGGGTGGGTGTTAAGAAAACGGGCCCGCAAGAATAAAGAGAGTTACCTGTTGGGCGGCAAGTCGCTCCCCTGGTACATGCTGGGGCTGAGCGATGCCAGCGATATGTTCGATATCAGCGGCACCATGTGGATGGTAGCCTTATGTTTTGTATATGGAATGAAAAGTATCTGGATCCCGTGGTTATGGCCTGTGTTCAACCAGGTATTTATGATGATGTTCATTTCGAAATGGGTGCGGCGCTCCAATGCCAGCACCGGCGCCGAATGGCTGGTGACGCGTTTTGGTACAACCGGCAAAAGCATTAAAAGCTCACATAATGTAGTGGTGGCATTTGCGCTGCTAAGCTGTTTTGGTTTTCTGGCCTATGGTTTTGTGGGCCTTGGCAAGTTCATCGAGATCTTTGTTCCCTGGCAGTTGGTACAGGATTACGTTCCGTTTGCCATTGCTCCGGAATATGTGCCGCATTTCTATGGCATCGTATTCACGCTGTTTGCGATGTTCTATTCCATATTGGGCGGCATGCACAGCATTGTACTGGGCGATGTGATCAAGTACGCTATCATGACAGTTGCCTGTGTTTCCATTGCGGTAATTGCCATGTTGCGGTTACATGCACCTGGTACTGCACTGGCCGTGCCTGAAAACTGGACCAATCCTTTTTTCAACTGGCAACTGGATCTCGACTGGAGCAACCTGGTGCCTGATGCCAATAAGAAGATAGCCGGGGATGGCTTTGGATTGTTCGGTTTCTTTTTCATGATGATGTTGTTCAAAGGTATTTTCGCCAGCCTTGCGGGGCCGGCGCCCAATTACGACATGCAAAAAGTTTTATCAACCCGTTCGCCAAAGGAGGCGAGTAAAATGTCGGGGTTCGTCTCTATCATCCTGTTGCCGGTACGGTATTCGATGATCATTGGGTTAACCGTACTGGCGTTGTTGTATTATAACCAGCTCGATCTGCGCTCGGCCAACGGAACCGATTTCGAAAAGATCTTACCGGCCGCCATCAATAATTTTTTACCGGTTGGTATCCTCGGCCTGGTGCTTACCGGTTTGCTGGGTGCGTTTATGGGTACCTTTTCCGGCACGCTCAATGCGGCGCAGGCATACATAGTAAATGATATTTACCTGAAGTATGTTGACCCGCAGGCAAGCACCAAAAAAGTGATCACGGCCAATTATATCGTTGGTATTATAGTTGTGGCCATTGGAGTAACGCTCGGCTTTTTTGCCAAAGACGTGAACAGCGTTTTACAATGGATCGTGGGCGCATTATACGGCGGTTATATTGCCGCCAATATGTTGAAGTGGTATTGGTGGCGGTTTAATGCCAATGGATTTTTCTGGGGCATGGCCAGTGGTATCATTGCCGCAATGGCATTCCCCTATATTTTTAAAAATACGCTGCCATTATATAGCTGGCCCCTTTTGTTCGTGATCTCACTGGCCGGTTGTTTTATAGGCACCTGGCTTGCCCCGCCCGCAGATGAAACCGTATTGAAACAATTCTACAGAACGGTAAACCCATGGGGTTTCTGGAAACCCATACAGGTAAAGGTAATGGCCGAAGATCCGGCATTCGTACCCAATAAAGGATTCAAAAGAGATATGTTCAATGTAGTGCTGGGCATCATTGGCCAGTGTTGCCTTACCATTCTGCCCATGTATATCGTATTATGGTTGAAGTTGCCATTACTGATCACTGCAGGTATGCTGGTGATCATTGTACTGGTGCTAAAAAAGACCTGGTGGGATAAACTCGAAAACTAAAGACTTTAAAACTGAAATGCAATGGATAAGAATTTTTTGACGCGACTGGAAATGCTGGAAAAAGCACATGAACAATTGATCAACCGTACCAATGAAAGATCAGAAGAAGACAATGGTATTTATTGCCGGTATAAAAACCCGGTGTTGACGAACCGGCATACGCCCCTTATCTGGCGTTATGATCTCAATGCAACATCCAATCCATTCCTGATGGAAAGGATCGGAATAAATTCCGTACTCAATGCCGGGGCAATAAAACTGAACGGAAAATATTATTTGATAGCAAGGGTAGAAGGCTCAGACCGTAAGTCGTTTTTTGCGGTTGCCGAAAGCGATAATGGTACCGAAGGGTTTCGCTTTTGGGATTACCCGGTACTGATGCCGGAAAACGAAGTGGAGGATACCAATATTTACGATATGCGGGTAGTGCAGCATGAAGACGGCTGGATATACGGTTTGTTCTGTACGGAACGCCGCAATCCTGCTGCGCCGCCTTCCGACCAGTCTTCGGCTGTGGCCCAATGTGGTATTGCCCGAACGAAGGACCTTCAGCAATGGGAACGCCTGGCCGATCTGAAAACGCCTTCGCCCCAGCAAAGAAATGTAGTGCTGCATCCTGAGTTTGTTGACGGGCAGTATGCATTTTATACCCGGCCGCAGGATGGCTTTATAGAAGCGGGCACCGGCGGTGGTATCGGATTTGGCTTAAGCCGGTCGATAGAAAATGCCGTGATCAATAAAGAAGAGGTAATAGATAAAAGAGTATATCATACCGTTTCTGAATTAAAGAACGGCCTCGGGCCGCAACCGGTCAGAACAAACTATGGCTGGCTGCATCTTGCGCATGGGGTTCGGAATACGGCAGCGGGTATGCGTTATGTGTTGTATATGTTCATGACCGATCTGAATGACCTGTCGAGGGTCATATATAAACCGGCGGGCTATTTTATTGCGCCTGAAGGCGAAGAGCGGGTAGGGGATGTGTCGAACGTAGTGTTTGGTAATGGCTGGGTGGTTGATGACAATGGCCGGGTGCTGATCTATTATGCATCATCTGATACGCGCATGCATGTGGCCGAATCAACCATCGACCGGTTGGTTGATTATGTGATGAACACGCCGGCAGACGGCTTTACCTCCGCGGCTTCCGTTCGAACTTTATATAAAATGATCGATAGCAATAAAAAAAATTACAAATCACAAATCACAAGAGCCAAAAAGCTAATACCAAAATCCAATAATTAAATTGCAAACGATATTAGAGACCGGATTGTCATATTTGGTCTTTTAAATTTGGAGTTTATTGGGTGTTGATAATTTGAGATCAGGAATTTCATTATTTCGATCCTGACATTTGAGTTTTGTGATTTCTTTATTTGGTTCCTGATATTTGAGATTTGGAATTTTATTATAGTATCATGAACCTTTCCGTTTTCAAATCTGAAATGCAGCAGGAGCTGCATGCGATCCTCGATTTCTGGATACAGCACAGCATCGATGAGCAACAGGGCGGCTTCTACGGCCGCCTCGATAATGATAATGTTATTGATGCCGGTGCGCCAAAGGGCTGTGTGCTGCATGCCCGCATTTTATGGACTTTCTCCGCCGCTTCCGGTTTAACCAATGACCGGCGTTATGCAAAAATGGCCAGCCGCGCATTTGCATACATCCGCGATCATTTTGTTGATAAGGAATATGGCGGTGTATACTGGAGTGTGACCAGCCGGGGCGAACCGCTGGATACAAAAAAGCAGATCTATGCCCTGGCATTTGTAGTGTATGCCTGCAGTGAATATTACATCGCCATGCACAGCGAGCCGGCAAAACAACTGGCCATGGATTGCTACAGGTTAATTCAGGAAAAAAGTTTTGAACCCCTGTACGGCGGTTACCTGGAGGCATTTGCCCGCAACTGGCAACCCGTTGAAGACCTGCGGCTGAGCCATAAAGATGCCAATGAGAAGAAAACCATGAACACGCACCTGCATGTGCTGGAAGCGTATACCTGTTTATACCGCATATGGCCGAATGACGAACTGAAACAGCATATTAAACAATTGCTCGCCATTTTTGAAAAGCATATCATCGATGCTCATACCGGTCATTTGCATTTATTTTTTGATGAGCAGTGGAATGTAAGATCGGGAACGGTTTCGTATGGGCATGATATTGAAGCCAGCTGGTTGTTGCTGGAAGCGGCGGAAGTAATTAAAGACGGGGAGTTGATTGAAAAAATGAAAACGCTTTCAGTAAAAATGGCGGAAGCTGCTATCATTGGTATCGACACCGATGGCGGGTTATGGTATGAATATGAAGCAGCCCATAACCTGTTGATCAAAGAAAAACACTGGTGGCCACAGGCGGAAGCACTGGTGGGTTTTTATAATGCCTGGCAGATCAGCGGGCGTCATGAATTTCTGCAGTATGCAGTCAATAACTGGACGTTTATAAAACAGTATATACGTGATAATAAGAACGGCGAATGGTTTTGGGGTGTTTTGGAAGACCATTCGGTAATGCCGGGGCAGGATAAAGCAGGTTTATGGAAATGCCCGTATCATAACGGCCGGGCCTGTATGGAAATTATCCGGAGAATAGTTTAGCTTAGGAGTGCCACGCTTGAAAAACGTGGCACTCCCGGAGTTTTACACAGCCATTGACCGTACCAGTTCGGCCGGCGATAACTGCGTATAATCAGTAATATATTGAATAACGTTATTGTATACGGTAAATTCCTCTTTTTCGTGCAATGTGGTTGAAGTAAGCACTACAGACGGCATGCCGGCGTTTTGCGCTGCTTCCACGCCTTTGGGGGCATCTTCAAATACCAGGCAGTTGGCCCGATCGACACCCAGTATTTCAGCGCACTTCAGATATGTTTCGGGATGTGGTTTGCTTGTTGTTACATCGTCGGCGCTTACGATAGCTTTGAAGAAATGCCTGATATTGAGATTATCGAGCACAAAATCAATATTGAACATGATGGCTGCAGAACCAATGGCCATAGGAATATTCATGGCATGTGCTTTCTTTAAGAACTCATACAAACCGGGAATCAGTTTCAGGTGCGGTTTGTATTCCTGCTGATATCTTTTTTCTTTTTCAACCGAAAGCCGGTCCATTTCTTCCTGTGTGAATTTATTTGGCCCGAAGATGCGCACCAATAACTCCGTGTTCTTACCATACATCTGCAGCTTTGTATCTTCCCAGCTTATATTAGCGCCGAGGTCGTCATTCAGAATATGATACCATGCTTTTAAATGAAATTCCATGTCATCGATCATGGTGCCGTTCAGATCGAACAAAAATGCCTTATCCATAAATTTCCCCCTGTACTATTTAAAATAAAAAAACACCGCAAAAGTAAGGCTTGCGCCTCGTTTTGCAGTGTAAAACAACAAAACACAATATATTATTAATGCCTCCGGTAGTTTATTAAGGCAAGGAACGCTTTGGTTATCAAATAGTAAAGTTTACCTGCATCCGGCACCCATGCCCCGGCGCCGACTCAATTTTAACACGGCCGTTAAACAATTCGGTTCTGCTTATGATATTGGTAATACCAATTCCTTTTCGTTTCTGACTGGTATCGAACCCTTTGCCATCGTCGGCAATGGTTACCTGTAACTGCCGGTCTTTTTGTACAATGGCGATATATACCTGTGATGCCGCTGCATGTTTTACCGTATTGTTCAGTTGTTCCTGCACTATCCTGAAAATGGTCATCTTCAGTTTGTCATCCAGTTGTTTTTCATCCTGTACCTTAAATTCCAGATCGATGGAGAATTGCTGGGCTACGCGAACATTTTCAAGAAGATCGTTCAGCGATAATTCCAAACCTACTTCTTTATAAAATGTTTCTATCATTGATTTTGATAAGCGGCGAATTTCTTCAATGGCGCTGCTGATGGTGTCAACGCTTCTTTTGATCATACTTTCCTGCATGGCGGGCATGTCTTTGGCGCAATTGAGATACAGGCGGGCCGTGGTCAGTACCTGGCTGATGTTATCGTGCAGCTCTCGGCCGAGGGCGGCGCGTTCGCTTTCCTGCGCATCGATCACCGCTTTGGCAATTTCCTGTTGCCGCCTTATCTTTTCTTCTACGAGCTGATTCTGTAATTGTATTTTTTCGGTGATATCGTTGGCAAGCACCAGCCAGGCATTGCTGCCTTTGTAATTGATGGCATGCGCCCATACTTCAACAAAGATGGCTTCATTGTTCTTTTTAATATGCTTGCGTAGGATAGGCGGCCGGTTGATGTGATGGGCTCTTGGCAGCGATTGCTGTAATTCGTATTTCTCTTCCTGCGACATGATATCAAAAGCCGCCATCTTCATAAATTCTTTGCGTGTGTACCCGTACAGCTGTACCGCTGCTTCATTCACTTCCAGGAACTGTAAAGTATCTGCATTGCACACACAAATAGGAAGCGGGCTTTTATAAAAAAGGTTTTTGTACAGGTATTCCGACTCCTTTATTAATTCTTCCGATATTTTACGTTCGGTAATATCCCTGAAGTTTCCAACCAATGCATTGATACCCGGTACCTGCAACATGTTGGAGGCAAGTCCCTGCACCCATCGTTCATTACCGCCTTTGTCAAATACTTTCAGGTCAATGGTGAACAGTTCGTCGGGGTGTTGGATCAGGTTCTGCAGTAATTCGCCGATAGCCGGTAAGTAATCGGGATGTACAAACGAACAAACATGGCGGCCCATATAATCTGCTTCTTCATAACCGAATACTTTTTTGGCGGAAGGCGAACCGTAAAAGATATTGCCTTCCATGTTGGCCATGGTTATTATGTCAGTACTGTTCTCGATAAGAGATCTGAACTTCAGTTCGCTTTGCCGTAATGTTTCTTCTGCAGTTTTTCGTTCGGTGATATCCTGGGCAGAACAGGCGAGGGCGATTATATTATCTCCTTCGCGAACCGGGTTTATCGAAATGTCGAAGAAAAAAGGCTTTTGTTGTATGTTTATCTGGTGTGTGAACCGGCTGGGCATATCGTTGAATGCTCCTTCATAAATGCTGGTCCAGTTAAGCGGTTGCGTATTGTCGAGCAAAGCGATGCAGTCGATAACCTCCGAACCGGGCGTTGCTTCATTGCCGGTGAATTGTTTAATCAGGTTGCGGAGGTGAATATTACAAACGATGTACCGCAGGCTTTTATCAATGATCCATGTATATCCTTCAGTATTTTCAATTACGCCATTTAATATGGCGGCGAAAGCCAGTTGACGTTTGGGGCCATTCGTTGCCGGTATAGTAGCATTACAACGCGAAACAGATGAGGTTTGCATAAAATAGTAAGTATTTACATCAATAAAACTCCTCGTCTTCATGATGCGTCATGAAAACACTGTTTGGTTTGGAAGGGATTAACTTGCTACTATTCAGAGAGAATGAATGATCTACTGGTTGGAAAGTCACTGAGCCTTATATAGAAACGTGTACAGCGAAAACCCGTTTTGTAAATTTAAAGAAATATATCAATCACTTTGCATTAACGGTTATAAATCTTAACTATTGTTTGATTGAACGCATGAAATATTATTCGCAGTCCTATCTAATTGTTCAATAGGCATATAGATTTCATTACCTGTTACGTGTGTGACGCCGAAAGGGTTGTGTAAAATGAATAAAAGCTTGCAAAAATGTTTTTATGCTGCAATCACTTACTTACCAGTAATTTTGGCGCCATGGAAAGTTTTCTGGTGCAGCCTGTTTCAAAACGGGCAGCGCGGTTATCGATAGGGTCCTTCTTTTTTATTGCGGGATTATGTTTTGCCAGCTGGGCTTCCCGTATTCCTGATATTGTGTCGAAACTGGGACTAAGTGAAGGTGGACTGGGAGCGGTATTATTTGCCCTCCCGGTAGGGTTAATGGTGTCGCTGCCATTTTCGGGTTGGCTGGTGCATCATTTTGGAAGCCGTAAAATGGTGTTATTATCGGCGGTGTTGTACCCGCTTATTTTATGCAATATTGGCCTGGTTCAGGAAACATGGCAACTGGTAGCAGTTTTATTTGTTTTTGGGTTGATGGGTAACCTGTTCAATATTGCCGTGAACACCCAGGCAGTGAGTCTTGAAGCATTGTATGGCCGTTCAATTATGGCATCTTTTCATGGTATCTGGAGCCTTGCCGGTTTTACCGGTGCATCCATTGGTACCCTCATGATCAATCTTCATTTAACTCCATTTGTACATTTTTGTATTATCACCGGCGCCGCTTATTTGTTGATCACCCTGTTGTACCGCAATTCCCTGCGCAGGGATATCAATGCCGGTGACGACCGCCCGTTGTTTGCAAAACCCGATGCAACCCTGCTGAAGCTGGGTTTGATAGCCATGTGTTGTATGGTTTGCGAAGGTGCCATGTTCGACTGGAGCGGGGTGTATTTTCAAAAAGTGGTGGAAGCGCCAAAAGGTCTGATACCATTGGGATATACCGCGTTTATGAGCACGATGGCCGGCGGTCGTTTTGCAGGAGATAAACTGGTTATGCGGCTGGGTACGCTGCGGTTGTTACAATTGAGCGGACTGGTAATAGCAACGGGCCTGATCATTGCGGTTGCATTTCCTGTGATCGTAACGGCTACTATTGGTTTTATGCTGGTTGGTATTGGCGTATCGTCGGTGGTGCCGCTTGTGTATGGGGTTGCAGGTAAGTCAACCGTGTTTTCACCGGGCGTAGCGTTGGCCGCAGTGTCAACTATCGGTTACCTGGGATTTCTGGCTGGTCCGCCCATGATAGGTTTTATAGCGCATGCGGCGAGTTTGCGATATTCACTTGGTTTAATAGCTGTGCTTGGTTTTATGACTACTATTATTTCTACAAAGACGAAGTTTTGAGTTTATAGTTCCCGGTTCAGGGTTTCGGGTGATGGTTTTTAAATTTTATCCCTTTTAATTGTGTCTTTTGAATATGACTTAGACCCATGATCATTTTTCTGATTTCTGTACATAAAAGATATAATTCATCGAAAAGAGGCTTATCGATATAATTTCGATCAAAGATTCGGTAAAGTTGGGATTTAAGTGTACTACCCAAAGCCTGATATTTAAATATAGAACTTATTCCAAAATAGACAAATAACACTTGCCTGAACTCTGAACCCTAAACTATGAATTCAGTAACTTACAAATCTGTTCCCCAATTATCGGCGCAAGCGCAACTCCCATCCCACTCATTCTTACAGCACAGAAAACCTGCGGCGATACTTCTTTTACAATGGGTAATTTTTCATTGCCCATACCCATGATGCCGCTCCAGCGATCGGTGATCTGGTATTCGTAACCGGGTAGTATATATGTTTTCAGAAAGTGTTCCAGTTCCTGTTGTATTTTATCCGTGATTTCGAGCCCGGTGGTTGTTTCTTCTTCAAACGCCTTGTTGCGTGCGCCGCCAAGCAATACGCGGTTGCCGAGGTTGCGGAAATAATAATACCCGGCATCATAATGAAAAGTGCCTTTTAATGGTAATCCCTCAATAGGGGAGGTAACAAGCACCTGTCCGCGGGCGGGAACAATATTCAGATCGGGTAATAGCTGCCGGGCAAATGCGTTGGTGCAGATCAATACCCTGGCTGCTTTTAAGTGCATCAGCTGGTTCGTGTATAATACTACGTTATCATTTACTTTTTCAAACCCGCTGATCTCAATGGCATTTAGTACGGTAACGCCCATTGCCTGCACAGCCTGTAATAATGACTGGCATAATTTGCCGGAATGCAATTGACCTTCCAGTTTATTTTCGATGAGGTAATCTACATGATGCAGGCCGAGACTGTTTATCTTTTTGTTTGCCTTTTTAAAAGTTCTTTTCTTACCCGTTATATCGTGCAGCAATTTGTTTAACCGTTCCGTATCGTGCTCGAGCGCGCTTTTTTTTATGTTATCGTTTGGCGGGAAAAGTTCGTAACCGCCGCAGCGATCAAAATCGATTGCCGGCTCTTTGAATACTTTGCGAATGCGCTGTAAACCTTTATAACGCATTTCAACCAGTTGCAGCATATTGTCTTCCCCGAAGCGGGCGGCATCTTCAATCAGTTCGGTTACGCTGCCAAAACAGGCAAAACCGGCATTGCGGGTACTTGCCCCGGTGGGAATAATACCGCGGTCAACAATGGCGATGGAAATAGTGGGATCCTTTTTTTTCAGATGCCAGGCGCACCATAGGCCCACGAGGCCGCTGCCCACAATGATAACATCCCTTGGAGCATAAAAACTTTCTTTTTCCCACACTGATATTTGCATTTTTTTAATTTTACGCCTTAATCTTGCATAATATAATCAGTAAACTATTGATGATGAAAAAAATTATCCAATTATTATCCTGTGTAATCCTGTTTTCCGGCTGTGAGCATTCCCAACACATTATGAAGGCGCTGGAGCCTTATGCTGTCGGTGCCAATGGCGGGTTAACGTCAAGTGAAATTGCTTCCGGCCTAAAACAAGCGCTTGAAGTAGGTGCTCAAAACTCTTCCAGCCAGCTTTCGGCCCTTGATGGCTTTTTTAAAAATGCCGCTATTAAGATCTTATTACCGCCCGAAGCGCAAAAGGTTGAAAAAACATTGCGCGATCTGGGCATGAGCAGCCTGGTTGATAAAGCTATTTTATCGGTGAACCGGGCCGCAGAGGATGCCGCCAAATCAGCCGCGCCCATTTTTATCGATGCCATCAAAAGCATGACCATTCAGGATGCGTTGGGCATTTTAAAGGGCGGTGATTTTGCGGCAACCAATTTCCTGAAATCAAAAACCACTGCTTCATTGACCGCTGCTTTTAAACCGGTTATCGAGAACTCGCTTTCAAAAGTGGGCGCCACCAAATACTGGGGCGATGTATTCAATGCCTACAACAGGTTCGCTACCAATAAGATCAATCCCGATCTGAGCGGTTTTGTAACGGAGAAAGCCATCGGCGGCATCTTTTACCAGGTAAGTCTGGAAGAACAGAAGATCCGTAAGGATCCTGTTGCGCGGGTAACCGATCTGTTGAAAAAAGTGTTTGGAAGTAAAGAAGCGCAGGGAGGGAAATAAAATGAGAAATGAAGAATAAGGAATGAGAAATACGAATATTATTTTAATATCGAATCCTGAATGATGAAATCAGGATACTTCGAAATTGAACATGCTACATTCATTATTCAATATTTTAAAAAGGATCATCTGCCAACAGGTGGTCCTTTCTTATTTATTAGCCGATGCGGGCGGCACAACAATATTTCCCCCGGAAGCGCGGCTGCTTTTAAAAGTGAGAAAAACAAAAATGAAAGTTATCAGCAAACCGGCGGCAACTCCCCAAAGTAAATAGCCTGAGCGGCTTTTGAAGCGGAACATATGCTGGTCGTGTAACAGCGTGAGCAGCAACATGCAAAACACGGTTATTACGATAAATATAACGCCATAAGAGAATAGGATACCCCAGGGGTTAATTTCCATATTCTAAATTTAAACATTAATTGGCGGGATTCATAACGTGATGTGATAATTTGATAATCGAATAAAGTCGGGATAAGTTGTGATGATTGAAGGCGGGTTAACAAGTTGACGAGTTGACAAGTTAAAAAGCTCTCTCTCCGCCAACCGGCGGAGAGGCTGGGGAGGGTTTCACGGCAAAAAAAAGGACCACCTGATACCAGATGATCCTTTTTTCATATAAATGATATTTCAATTAAATGTGAATCGCTTCACCGTAAGCTACTTCAATGGCTTCTTTGATATTCTCACTCATGGTTGGGTGAGGATGGATGCTATCCAGTACTTCGTGGTAAGTAGTTTCCAGTTTGCGGGCAACTACAGTTTCGGCGATCATTTCAGTTACGTTATAACCGATCATGTGCGTGCCGAGCCACTCGCCGTATTTAGCGTCGAAGATAACTTTAATGAAACCCTCGTTATGTCCGGCAGCGGAAGCTTTACCGGCAGCGCTTAACGGGAATTTACCAACCTTGATCTCATAACCGG
>CBIHPC010000059.1:0-25957 GCA_966211305.1 uncultured Niastella sp. | reverse complement strand
CCATGGACGTTTCATTGGATGGTTTTATTTGTACAGGTTAAATTTATTGCGTTGCAGTTCCTGACCGGGTTTTTCACCTTTCTGTTAAGGCGGAGGCCAGCCAGTCGTTTTCAAGTTACTAATTCCCGCGAGGCAGCGCCATAACCACCCAGATGTTTCCCGACAATAACCGCGATGGCATTATATTCTTTAGCGAAAATGTCGCTAGCCGTATTCCAACTGCCAAAGTATGGCTTTTGAAAACGGCGTGGAAGTAAAACAATTTGCACCAGACCATAAACAATGGGCAATTTATGTATTAGCCGGGTCGTTTGACCTATTTCCAGCGCGTTTGACTGAAAAAGTGGACAGTAATAATCCGCCAAAAGCAAGGAATTATTTGCCAGTTGCCGATTGCCAATTGCCCATTGATTCCGACCTTCGCACGGCTAAATCACAGTATCTTTTAAAAATCATTTAGCGTAAGCATATGAAGTTCAGAAACTTTAAAATGGTCGACTATGTAATTTACGGCCACGGCAGTTTTAACCAGCTCGATGAAATCCTGGCTCCACATAGAAAAGGCGATGCGCCCATGATCTTCCTCGTAGATCATTATTTTGAAAAAGGCGCCGCTACCGGCGACGGCAAGCCGCTTGTAAACCGCGTTCCCCTGCGTGGGAAAGACAAAATAATTTTTGCCGATGTTACCTACGAACCAAAAACCACCCAGGTTGATAAACTGGCTAAACAATTAAAAGATGAGTTCGGCACTGTGAGCGGCGTTATTGGAATTGGCGGCGGTTCTACCCTCGACCTGGCCAAAGCGGTTTCCTTAATGATGACCAACCCCGGTTCTTCGGCCGATTACCAGGGCTGGGACCTGGTTAAACAGGCCGGCGTTTACAAAGTGGGTATTCCTACTTTGAGCGGAACCGGCGCCGAGGTTTCCCGTACTACCGTTCTTACCGGACCAACCCGTAAACTGGGTATGAACTCCGACTTCACCCCATTCAGCCAGATCGTACTCGATCCTGAATTAATAGCCAACGCGCCCGTTAACCAGCGCTTTTATACCGGCATGGATTGTTATATCCATTGTATTGAAAGCCTGGAGGGAACTTACCTGAACGAGTTCAGCAAATCATATGGTGAAAAAGCATTGAATTTATGCCAGCATATTTTCCTCGAAAAAGATAGCTGGGATACCGAATGCGATGAAAAACTGATGATGGCTTCGTATGCCGGTGGAATGAGCATCGCTTATTCACAGGTAGGCGTTGCCCACGCGGTGAGTTATGGCTTAAGTTATTTGCTGGGCACCAAACATGGTATTGGCAATTGTATTGTTATGAACCACCTCGAGCCGTACTACCCCGCAGGCGTGGCAGAGTTCAAAAAAATGGTGGAGAAAAACAAGATCGATATCCCCGTTGGCATTTGCAAAGGACTGACCGATGAACAGTTCGATACCATGATCAATGTATCGCTTGGCATGAAACCGTTATGGGAAAATGCACTCGGAAAGGACTGGGAAAAAATTATGACCCGCGATAAATTGCGGGCGCTGTATGAGAAACTGTAATTAATAATAATATAATTACAACGGTAATGGTATGCGAAAACGGAGTTGCATTTTGCGCTCCGTTTTTGTTTTTGTCAGGGAGTGCCGGCATCAGTAAAAAAATGCCGGGCGTGCAGGGTCCTGCGTTAAGCATAAGCGTTTTGCGTTTAAGTAACTTTCCCTGCACATTAGCGGGCCTCGTAAAATGAGAAATTCCGCACCTGCAGGCGCTGGCGTTCATCGTTTAACCTTAAGCGCTCAGCGTTTTTCCGTAAATTCACAAAAAACCTGTTGTATGAAAAAAATCACATTGGGGCTTTGCCTGCTGGCAGCGGCAGCCTCTTCATGGGCGCAGGACAAATTTACGCCCGTTATTAAACAAGGTACAAAGCTGGGCTATTCAGCGTATGTAAATGGCCAAACTTTCCCCTGCACTTTCTCCCTTGATTCGGTAGGCGCCGGTTATCTTAAAGTGGGCTGGAATGTAGAGGGTTTCGGCACCGGAACCTGGGTTATGAAAAATAAGTCGCTGGAAAGTGGAATGAAGGGTTTCTGGGGCCAGCCATCGCCCGGCACCGAGGAAGAACTGGCCGATGACCAAACGATCCTGGTTTTCTCAAAAGCCCAGTGGGACCAACTGCAAAACGACAAAAAATTCGATTTCGATAAACAAAGTTTTGCTGTTAAAACGCCTGCAGAACAACAGCAATTAAAGATCGCAGGTAAACAGGTTGATGCCTTTTTTGTGGAAAATGCCGCTGGTTCTACCCGCATCTGGGTTTTGAACAATGCCGCCTTCCCGGTTATGCTGAAAATTGAAGGAAATACCCTCGGTGCCGACCTCACTATTAACTCCGTGGAATAATTATTAATATATTGTAGGCCATTCAGCGGCTGCTTTTAATGCCAGACCATGCATATAAAGCAGGAGATATTGTATTTCAGATTTTTTAGCCATTTTTGTTATATGAGTCCTCAGAAATACCTGCGTTATTTAATGTTGCCATCATTGTTCGGCACGGCCCGAACCAAGGAAATACTGCAGGTGAATCCTACCATTGTTCCTCAGCGGGAAGAAGCTAAAGACGTAAAGATCTCGGTATACGAATACAATGCTTCTAAAATACAGGAGTATAATGTTGAAAGCGTTGCGGAGTGTTTACATTGCAAGGATACCGAATATATCAGCTGGATCAATATTGATGGTTTGCGTAAAGTTGATGTGGAAACCGTTTGTTACGGGTACGACATCCACCCGCTGGTAATTGAGGATATACTCAGTATTAACCAACGTCCGAAAATGGACGAAGTTGATAATATCCTTTTCTGTTTGCTGAATATGCTTTATTACAATCCCGATAAAAATTCAGTGGAAAGTGAACAGATCAGTATTATTCTGGGAAAAAATTTTGTGCTCTCATTTCAGGAAGATGCAAGCCGCGATGTATTCAACCCCATTAGAACAAGGCTGAAAATAAACAACGCCAAGATCAGGCAGCGGGGCGCCGATTACCTGTGTTATTCATTGCTCGATATGATCGTTGATAACTACTTTACCGTAATGGAAAAAGTAGGAGAGCAAATTGAGGTTGTAGAAGAGGAAGTGATCCGCAACAGTAATACCCGTTCACTGGCCCGCATCAACAAACTGCGTAAGGAGCTGATCGTATTGAAAAGGAACTTCGCTCCTGTACGCGACCTGCTGAATGGCATTATCCGCAGCGAAAGCGAACTGCTTGAAGACCGTCATACAAAATATTATAAAGACGTTTACGACCACATTGTTCAGGCCTTCGACCTTAGTGAAAACTACCGTGATATTATTATGAGTATGCAGGACCTGTATATAAATAATGTGAACCTGCGCATGAATGAGGTAATGAAGGTAATGGCCATAGTAACCTGCCTGCTGGCTCCTGCTACCGTTATCGGCGGCATTTTCGGAATGAACTTCGATAAGATCCCCTACCTGCATAACGATTGGGGATTTTTTATTGCCGTTGGTCTGATGCTGATCATCCCGATCTGGATGCTGTTCTTTTTCAGAAAAAGAGGGTGGTTTTAACACGAAACCCATCCATATATTAAGGGCATGTTGTAAATTCAGCAACTCAACCAAAAATTGTACACATGCCCTCGAATCGCCGTCATTTTTTAAAACAACTGGGTGGATTGGCAGCCGGATTTGGCGCCGCTTCCACCGGATTATCATTCATCACCGCCTCAAACGATATTCAAACAAACGCTCATACGTTGGGGAACGACGATGCAGCCGCGCCTTTGTTCTTTACCATTTCGCTTGCCCAGTGGTCGTTACACAGAAAGCTGTTTGCAAAAGAAATGGACAACCTCGATTTTCCCGCCATATCGAAAAATACTTACGGCATAAGTGTAGTGGAATATGTAAACACGTTTTTTAAAGACAAGGCTAAAGATGAAAAATATCTTGCCGAGTTATTGAACCGCTGCAAAGACAACGGGGTTAAAAATCACCTGATCATGTGCGATGGTGAAGGCGATCTCGGCGACCTCGATGCCGCTAAAAGAACACAGGCTGTGGAAAACCATTATAAATGGGTTGATGCCGCCAAGTTCCTGGGTTGCACGTCCATTCGCGTGAACGCCTATGGCGCCGGCGGCAGTGAGGAGGTACAGAAATCCGCTATTGATGGCCTTTCAAAACTGGGCGAATATGCCGCCAAAACGGGCATAAATGTAATTGTTGAAAACCATGGCAGTTTTACTTCCAATGGCGAATGGCTGGCCAAAGTAATGAAAACCGTGAACAGGGAAAATGTAGGCACCCTGCCCGATTTCGGTAATTTCTGTATTAAACGCGAAGGCGGTCAAATGTGGGGAACCAAATGTATTGAAGAGTACGATCGCTATAAAGGGGTTGCCGAAATGATGCCGTATGCCAAAGGTGTTAGCGCCAAAACCCATGATTTTGATGAACAGGGTAACTGCATTGAAACGGATTATGAAAGAATGCTGAAGGTGGTGAGAGCCGCCGGTTTCAAAGGTTATGTGGGTATTGAATACGAAGGCGATAAACTTAGTGAAGAAGAAGGTATCAAAAAAACGAAGGCTTTACTTGAGCGTGTAGGCGCCAGTATAAAGTAAAGAACCAAATCACAAATTTCAATTACCCAAATAAACTACAAACACCAAATTCCTAAGTTACCTGCCGGAATTTGGTGTTTGTAGTTTATCTGTTACACGTAGCAATAAAAATTATTATAATTCCAATCAAAAACAGTACGCCAAATAGCGTCAGCTTTTTTCTTAATTGAAACCGCCAGAGATCTTTCTCTTCCATGACTTCGCTTTTGGATCTTGTGATTTGAGATTTGTGATTTTCCCCTCTAGTAGCTGGTTTCATCGAGCTTCACTTTTCCCTTGAATGTCCAGAATACAAATGAAGTATAAGTGGCCACCAGTGGCGTACCTATCAGCGCAATGATCAATAATATCTTCATGGTCTTTGCCGAGGCCGCCGCATTGTGAATTGTTATACTGTTGGCCGGATTATTTCTTGAATACAATAAATAAGGAAACACTTCCAGCGCCACCATTATCAACAATAATGAAATGGTTACTGAGGAACTGATAAATGCATACCGGTATTTCCCAATTTTCAATTGGCGTGGAATATTGGCAATGGCCAGTACCATCAGTACGGGGATGATAAATGAAGAGGGATGATCCCTGAAGAAATCGCCCAGATGCGGAACATATAACAATGTATACAAAGTAGTGATCACAAAACTCAATACAAAAAAGATGATGAACTGCCGGGCCAGGATATATAACTTGGTGTACAACCGGTTCTCCGTTTTCATAACCAGGTAAATGGCGCCATGCATCATAAACAAGGCGAGGGTTGTTATGGCTACCATAATAGAGAAGAAATTAAAGAACGAAAGCCAGTCGCCATTGAATTCTTTTTGTTCGTTCAATGAAATTCCCAACGCCACATTGCCCAGCATTAAACCCAGCGATAAAGATATTATTATCGAAGCCACGCAATACACAACATCCCAGGTCTTACGCCATAACAGTCCCGGTTCCTTACTTCGGAATTCTATGGCAACGCCCCGGAAGATGAGGCCCACGAGGAAGATCATGAACGGTACATAAAAAGCAGAAAATATAGCCGCATAGGCTACCGGAAAACCGGCAAATAAAGCGCCGCCCCCAATTACGAGCCATACTTCGTTTCCGTCCCATACCGGGCCGATCGCATTCAATGCAATACGTCGGCTTAATTCTTTATTCAATAAAAGGTGTAAAGCGCCGGCGCCCAGGTCAAATCCGTCGAGGATGGCATAACCGCTTATCACCGCACCGAAAACGAGATACCACCAAACGTTGTAGTCTATACCTAAAAATGTTTCCATTGTAATAAATTTTTTGGCTCCGGAAATTGAAGTTCTTATTCGTGAAACGGCAAACGTGAAAGGCTCGAGAATGTTGAAATTTATCTGCTACGGCCGGCAGGAATTACCGAATGCGAGTGCAGCGTTCTCGAAATCAGGGCACCCTTTCACGTTTGCCGTTTCACGTTTCACGATTACCGTTCGAGTGATCGAGAATTGGGTTATCTCTTTTACTGCCTTCATCGATATCTTCTTTGGTACCATGATCTACCGGGCCGTGTTGAATTTTCTTGTTCAGTAAATAAAGGAACAACACGAATAACAACATATACACAACCGTGAACAGTATGAGTGAAAACACGATCTGGTTAGCCGTTACTGTTTTCGACAGGGCATCGGAAGTTCTCAACAAACCATATACCACCCAGGGCTGGCGGCCCATTTCCGCAGCAAACCACCCGGTTTGATTAGCGATCTGCGGGCCCAGTACCGCCCAAACAAAAACCCACATCAGCCATCGTTTTTCAAACAGTTTATTTTTAAAGCTCAGCCACGAAGCATATACGGTTAACCCGATCATAAACATGCCGATGGCCACCATAATATGATAGAACTGGAAAATGGTATTTACCTGTGTCGGCCTTTCTTCCGGTTTAAATGCATTCAACCCCTTTACCGGTTTTTTAGAATCGAATTGGGTAAGGAAGGATAAACCGCCGGGAATTTTTATACCGGTAACTTTTTGATTTTTATTATCTACATACCCCATCAGGTACATATCGGCCACAGCCATGGAATCGTAATGGCCTTCGAGCGCTGCAAGTTTTGCCGGCTGATGTTTATAAACCACATCAGCGCTTCTGTGACCGGCAAATAATTGTAACAATGAAAATACGGTTCCGGCCACAAGGGCTATTTTAAAAGAACGTTTTGCAATTTCAAGGTGTTTGCCTTTTAAGATATACCAGGCGTTCACACTTAATACCAGGAAGATGCCGGCGAGGAATGCGGCGATCCAGACGTGAATCAACCGGTCGACGCTGGAGGGATTAAATACCATGGCCCAGAAATCGGTAATCTCGGCGCGGGCCTCCAACCCCTTCCCCACAATATGATAACCGGCCGGCGTTTGTTGCCAGGAATTGGCCACAACGATCCAGATGGCAGAGAACATGGACCCCAGGAACACCATGAGCGTGGAAAAGAAATGCACCCGCGAGCTTACGCGGTTCCAGCCAAAAATGAGTATTCCCAAAAAGCCCGATTCCAATGCAAAAGCAAAAATGCCTTCCGCTGCCAGCGCGCTGCCAAAAATGTCGCCCACGTATTTCGAGTATGTTGCCCAGTTGGTGCCGAATTCAAATTCCATAATGATACCGGTAGCTACCCCAATACCAAATATGAGTGCGAAGATCTTTATCCAGAAACGGGTTACCTGTTCGTACATTTTATTGCCGGTCTTCAGGTACAGTCCTTCAAAGACCACGAGCAACAAACCAAGCCCGATACTTAAAGGTGGGTAGATGTAGTGGAAGGCGATAGTAAATGCAAATTGGATCCGTGCTAATATTTCAACGTCCATGATTGGCCGGTTTTGGTTTTTTCACTTGTATTTGTGCCACATTTAACCTGGCCGCGCAATTGGAAATGTGGCACACTACTTATGCGACCAAAAAAAAGCCGACGCGGTGGCATCGGCTTTCGTTAGTTATTTCTTTTTATAAATGGGAACAGTGCTGCAAGGCTCGCCATACATAAGGCTTTTGGCTACTGGCATTAACTTTTTTGTTATGGCCAGGTAAGCAAACTCTCCTATCGGTATATCGCCACAACCTTTTACAACGATCTTTTTATCAGCAAACGGTTCCGTATCTATTGCTTCTATATTTTGTACAAACAGTTGCCGACGGGCTGTTTGTTCATCGCCAAAGATCACATCTTTTGCCACCGGCTGCAGGTACGAACCTACCAGCATATACGCCCACATAGGAATTATGGCATCTGCGGTACAGGTAACTGCAACCACTTTGTTCTGATAAACGCTCCAATCGTTGTTTTGTAGTGCGGCGCGGAATTCTTTTTCTTTCAGGATAAGCTCCATGAACAAATGCGGTTTCAGGTCAAAAACCGCAATTTCTTCAGCAGGATAATAGCTTTCCAGGTCGAGTGTGACCAGCTGGCTTTGTGCGACCTTATTTACAATTTCTTCACTCATAACATTCGTTTTCACTAAACAGGTACAAAGGTAAGGCGAAAATGTTAACGAGTTAATATGTTAACGGGTTAACCAGTAACACCTTAATTTTTAGCTATTTCCGAAAAAAGAACGGGGTTGACCGGTCTAAACCTCGTCAACCCCGTTAACTCTTTAGCTTATTAACTAGAAAAACTTAATTCTGTTGTCTTTAATGGTAGCGGCTTTTTTCAGTACCTCAATTGTTCTGTAACCGGTCATAGCGCCCATTTGTCTTTGAATGTTTTCCTGTTGTGTCTTAACATCGAAAGATGGGTTAGGCACAGCAGAAATGTTATCGACTTTTATAACAAAAACACCGATCTCGCCTTTGATTGGAGCAGAGATTTTGGTTTGGTAATCTTTGTTGAAAGCAGCACCCAACACTTTCATTTCGTTACCCACATTTGGAATAAAGGTACTGTTGAAGGCAATGCTGTCGGCCTTCAATACCTGCTGGCCGGTAGCCTGTGCTACGGCTTCCAGGGTAGAAGCATTACCGATCTTTTTAATGATGTTTTCAGCCTTTTTATTATTACGGATCTTGTACTCAACCAATGGACGTGCTTTTTCAACCGACATAGTTCCCTTTTCAAAAACATTGACAAGAGCAGGCACCACATATTTATCACCTACCATAAAGGCATTCTCAGCCACTTCGCCTTTTTTGGCATCGTTGAATGCCCAACGTACAATTTCACGTGATTCGCCCAGTCCCATGATCATGAAATCAGATTCTTTTACTTCGGCCGGGAATTTATTCAATTTTCTTTTTGTAACGTTTGCATCAAAATCTTTCAGGTTGCGGCTTTCAGCTGCAAACTGAGCGGCAGCTCCGCTTGCGCCATTTACAGTTTCATCGCTAGGTACAACCGGGCGGCTCAGGTACGCCAGTTTGTAAGCGGTTTCGACTTTCTTCTGGCTCAATACTTCAATATAATGGTAACCACTGTAAGACTGGTTTTCAACCTTTACAACTTTTTTATCACCGGTGTTGCCGTAGAAGATCACTTCAGCAAATTCTTTGCTCAGGTTAGAAAACTGCATGGACGCGAATTCATACTCGCCGCCTTTTTCTTTGCTGCCGGCATCGTCGCTGAACTTAACAACCATGCTATCGAAACTGGCGCCGCCTCTGATAGCAGCTTCAATGCTATCGATCAATTTTTTAGCAGCGCTATCCGTTCTGGAAGGTCCTTGCGGATCATTGAATTTGATCAGAATGTGACGGCTCTTAACGCTATCGGGCATACTGCGACGGTCAACCATTTTCGCGAGGGTATAATTACCGCCATCGAGGTATGGACCGAACACGGCGCCATCGGCCAGTTTGCGAAGCGTATCGGCATTGCCCATTTGCATATGGCTGCTCAATACATACCCATCGAAGAATGGTGTTTCGCTTGAATTATTGGCCAGTACATTTTGAATTTCGGGAACAGTATTAGCTGCGACCAAAGCATCTTTTGCATCAGACACGGTTTTGTAAACCGCCTGGCTGTCGGCAGAGCTGGGGGCTGCATCAAAAGTTACATACACCAGGCTGCGTTCATTTTCCTGTTTGTACATCTCTTTGTGGTTATTCACATATTCGCGTACATCTTCGTCAGTTACTTTAACAGTAGAATCGCTGACAGAAGAATATGGAACGTTCACATATGAAATAGAAGAGCGCTGGCTGTTCTCGGCATTGCTTTTTTCGAGCAACCATTTTGGAACATACATGCTTTTTCCGATCAGGGAGGTAAATTTCTCACGCTGACGGCCTTTTTCGAGCGCCGGAATATATTCGCCCCAGAAGCTATTGTATTGAGGACTTCCTTTCTTCAGTGATTTAATTGCCTGGTAAGCCATTTGTGCATTAAATACACCAGTTGAATCGGTAAACTGTTGCTTTAACATTTGAGGCGGGTTGGCACCATATAATAAATCGCCTATTTCTTTGTCAGAAACTGTGATTCCGAGTTTTTCATACTCTTTGCCCATCAACGCGTCTTCAACGAACTCGTTCCACAGGCTTTCACGGATCTGGTTGCGCATTTGATCATTGATAGGATAACCCTGCGCACGTTGGTTTTCTTCGGCCATTTTGTAGCGCTGCTCAAAATCGCGAAAATCGATACTGGTACCATTTACTTTTCCAAGCGTGGTGGAATTACCGCTGAACAATCCCCCGCCTCCACCCTGAAGGGCATCCTGTACGATAAAGGCTACAAGGGCTAATGCAATCGCACCAATGATAATCCACGCTGCTTTGTCGCGGATGGTTTGAATAACTGACATATTATAGGTATACCTCTTTTTGTAAGGATGGCAAAAATAGGAGAAAAAAGTTTATGAACAAACTGTGGAAAACCACTCAAAACCAGCATCGAGTAAAGGTTTTAGAATTCACATATATGTTAACAACCGCCATATTTTTAATTCATCCTTTAATCGTGGAACAGTACCGTGAAAACATTTCAAACAGGGTATACTGTATAACCCCGAAAACCTGTGGATAACCCCGGTTTTTGCACTTCGCTTTCCGTGGATAGTTGGCCGATAAGTTTTAGTGAATAGTTTTCCCTACCACCCGGTGGGTACAAACCCTTAGTTATTCCACATCCATCTAACAGACTTTTTATGTGTTAACATCGTTCTATTTTTCCCGGCCGTTTTTAATCCACCGACGTGGAAAACAGCCTAAAACCTAAGCCAGTGCACGATTGTTTATTGTTGAAAGAAAGTGGAAAACCGTGGATAACCAGGTTGTTGTAACTTTACCAAATTCTGCGGCTTTCATTTTATCCACGAATTCACAGCCGTAATAATAATAGGTATTTTATAATAAAATAGAATTAATATAAATACTATGGAAGATATCCACCTTGCTGCAGCAAAAAAAAATGTGATGAAGGCCGGGTTCCTCGACATTGAAATTGATCCGACGCTCGATCTTTTTCATGAGATCGAAAGATTGAAAAAAGAAAAAAACGCCATCCTGCTCGCGCACTATTACCAGGAGCCCGATATTCAGGATGTGGCCGATTACATTGGGGATAGTTTGGGTTTGGCGCAAAAGGCCCAAAATACCGATGCCGATATCATTGTTTTTGCCGGGGTGCATTTTATGGCTGAAACTGCCAAGATCCTGAATCCGAACAAAAAAGTGCTGTTGCCCGACCTCAATGCTGGTTGTTCGCTGGCCGATAGTGCACCGGCCGACCAGTTCAGAAAATTCAAAGAAAAACATCCCGATCATATCGTGATCTCGTACATCAACTGTACCGCCGACATCAAAGCGCTGAGCGACATCATCGTTACTTCAAGCAATGCGCAAAAGATCGTTGAAAGTGTGCCCCGCGATCAAAAGATCATTTTTGCGCCCGACAAAAATCTGGGCGCCTACCTGGTGAAGAAAACCGGCCGCGATATGGTTTTGTGGAATGGCGCCTGTATGGTTCACGAGATCTTCAGCCTCGAAAAGATCACTAAACTGAAGACCCGTCACCCCAATGCCAGGTTTATCGCACACCCCGAATGTGAAGAAGCGGTTCTTCGCCTGGCCGATTACATTGGCTCAACAACCGGTTTGCTGAAATACACCCAGCAGAGTGAAGCCACTGAATTCATTGTTGCTACCGAAACGGGCATTTTGCACCAGATGCAAAAGTCCTCTCCCAATAAAACTTTCATTCCGGCGCCGCCGAATAACAGTTGCGCCTGCAATGATTGTCCGCACATGAAACTGAATACCCTGGAAAAGCTGTACCTGTGCATGGAATACGAAACACCCGAAATTCAGATGGAGGAAGAATTGCGCAAGGCGGCGAAAAGGCCAATAGACCGGATGTTGGAAATAAGCGCGAAATATGGTTTGTAAGGCTGGAATCGTTTTAAGATTTCAGGCCTCATGAATTTTTAGTTGGCAGTTTTGAGTTGGCGGTTAGCGAAGGCAACTTAGAATTGCCAATTATTATTTCGGAGGGTTGCTGGTGATTTCAGGTTTGAAACTGTTGAATGCTGCCAACTGTCAGTTGCCAACTGGTATTTCTGACGGTTTTGACATTGATTATGAGGCTGATAGGATAATAAAATGTGGAAAACCCTGTGGAAAACCTATGAATAAGGCCCTATTTCAACACAATGGCTGTTAGGGAAGCCGTTTTGGACGAGCGGAGTTTTGTTGAATTATCAATAAAACTATATTTGCCCCATGGCAGAAGATTTGAGCATTGTGCAGGGCACAAAAGAAGAAAAGTATCAGTCGGTTATTCCTCAAATAAAAGCATTGGTTGAAGGTGAACCCGATGTGGTTGCCAACCTGGCTAACATCGTAGCGGCATTGTTTGAACAGTTCACCTGGTTATGGGTAGGGTTTTACCTGGTGAAGGAAAACCAGTTAGTGCTGGCCCCATTTCAGGGACCGGTTGCCTGTACCCGTATCAAAAAAGGGAGGGGTGTTTGCGGAACCAGTTGGGAAAAAGCTGAAACGATCATTGTGCCCGACGTTGAAAAATTTCCCGGCCACATTGCCTGCAGCAGTAAGTCAAGGTCAGAGATCGTTGTGCCTATAATTCGGGGAAACAAAGTGATGGGAGTGCTTGATGTGGACAGTGCGGAGCTCGCTGCATTTGATGAAACCGATAAACGATTTCTTGAAGAGATTGTCGATCTGATCATTTTCGAATAGCCACTTAACACCTTGTCATATGAAAAGAAGAAAATTCATTGAAAATGCAGCAATGACTTCAACCGCGCTGCTTCTTGGTCAATCTGCATTTTCCGGCGCTGATAAAGCGGTAAAGAAGGAACTGTATGAATGGCGCGAATATGAAATCCGGTTTCGGGGTAGTCAGGACACATTGCATGAATACTTTGAAAAGGCCCTTATTCCGGCGTTGAATAAATATGGGGTTAAAACAGTTGGTGTTTTCAAAGAGATAGGTAAATCGGAGCCGCCTAAAATTTATTTACTGATCGCATATCCATCGTTCGAGGAATATCTCACTATTAATACGAATCTTAAGAAAGATGATGCTTATTTGAAAGGCAGCGAAGCCTGGAACAAAGTGCCGGCAGACAAACCGGTGTATAACCGGATCACTACTTCTTTGTTATTGGCGTTTGAAGGATTTCCTGTCGTAAAAGCGCCGGCTAAAGAACCGCGCATTTTTGAGTTGAGAACATATGAAGGTTATAATGAGGATGCGGTAACAAGAAAAGTGAAGATGTTCAATGAGGAAGAGTTTCCTATTTTTTATAAATCTAAATTGACTCCGGTATTTTTCGGCGAAGCGATAGCGGGCGCAAATCTTCCCTGTCTCACATATATGATCACGTTTAAGAATATGGAAGAACGCGATAAGAACTGGGCGGCCTTTGGCGCCGATGCCGACTGGAAGAGAGTATCTTCAGATCCGAAATATGCTAATACAGTATCGAACATCCGAAGAATATTTTTGGAACCACTTCCCTATTCACAGATATAACCGGTAATTTAATCTTCCCTATTTACCGGCGATTCATTTTTTCCTTAGTTGGCAGAGATCTTAAGAAGAAAGAATCAACAAAAGATCTCCGCCGGTTTGGGTAATTAATTATCTACCCATATACACCATTAGTATTTGAACATCGCTGGGATTAACGCCGCTGATCCTGCTTGCCTGGCCTAGAGTTCGCGGTTTTATTTTTTTAAACTTTTGCATGGCTTCAGCTGACAGTGATAGTATTCTATCGTAATCAAAATTTTCTGGTATCAACAGGTCTTCGAGCTGATTCATTCGTTTTACAAGTTCTCTTTCCTTCTCTATATAAACATTATATTTAATCTGAATATCTGCCTGTTCTATTATTTCTTCAGTGAAACCATTTAGTGCCTGCTGCACTTTTGGTAAACCGGCAATCATTGATTCAAGCGTAATATTCGGACGTAGCAAAAGTTGAATGGCTTTTTGTTTTTGAGGCAGCGGTGCCGAATTATTTTCTGCCAGGAATGCAGCGGCTTCAGCCGGCTCAAGCGAGATCTCTTTCAGAATTTTTTTTATTTTTTCAACGCCTTCTTTTTTGCTGATCACTTTATCCATTCGTTCCTGCGAAGCTAGTCCGAGCCGATAACTTAATTCAGTAAGGCGGATGTCAGCATTATCCTGGCGAAGGATTGTTCTGAACTCGGCGCGACTGGTAAACATGCGATAGGGTTCTTCGGTTCCTTTGCTTATGAGATCATCGATAAGCACGCCGATATAAGCGTCGCTTCTTTTCAGAATAACGGGATCCAGTTCTTTTGCTTTTTGATGGGCATTGATGCCGGCCATCAAACCCTGGCAGGCCGCTTCTTCATAACCGGTAGTTCCATTAATTTGTCCGGCGAAGAATAAGTTGCTGATGATTTTTGTTTCCAGTGAATGGTTCAGCTGGGTTGGTGGAAAGTAATCATATTCTATAGCATAGCCGGGACGGAAAACGCGAACGTTTTCAAAGCCGGCTACCTGGCGAAGGGCTGCGATCTGAACTTCTTCGGGCAGGGAAGTAGAGAAACCATTTACATAGATTTCGACGGTATTCCAGCCTTCGGGTTCAACAAAAAGCTGGTGTCTTTCTCTTTCGGCAAAACGGTTGATCTTGTCTTCAATGCTTGGGCAGTATCTTGGACCGGTTCCTTCGATCCTTCCGGCATACATAGGACTCCTGTCAAAACCGGTTTTTAGAATATCATGAACTTTCTGACTGGTATAAGTGATCCAGCAGCTGCGTTGTTCAGTAGGTTTTTTTGTATCGGTAAAGGAGAAGCCAACTACTTCGTTGTCTCCTTTTTGTTCTTCCATTTTACTATAGTCGAGACTGCGGCCATCTATACGTGGTGGCGTTCCTGTTTTCAGGCGATCGCTTTCAAAGCCGAGTTCTACCAGTTGTTCGGTAATACCTGTGGCTGCTTTTTCAGCTACGCGGCCACCGCCGAATTGTTTTTCACCAATATGAATGATACCGTTCAGGAAGGTACCGCTGGTGATTACAACAGCTTTTGATTTTATTTCGTGACCGAGACCGGTGACAACACCGCAGGCGCGGCCATCTTTTATGATGAGCGAGCGAACCATGTCCTGGTAGAAATCAACGTTCGGTGTTTTCTCCAGCATTTCGCGCCAGGTGGCTGCAAACAACATGCGGTCGTTTTGTGCACGGGGACTCCACATAGCCGGACCTTTTGAAAGGTTCAGCATGCGAAACTGGATCATACTTATATCGGTGACGATACCGGAGTATCCACCCATGGCATCTATTTCACGAACTATTTGTCCTTTTGCAATACCACCCATGGCCGGGTTGCAGCTCATTTGGGCGATGGTTTGCATGTTCATTGTTACCAATAGAACTTTGGAACCAAGGTTGGCGGCTGCCGCGGCTGCTTCACAACCGGCATGACCTGCACCTACTACTATTATATCGTATTCTGGAAACATGTTGCAAAATTACATGATGGCCGTCAAGGGGTAAAAAGAGAAAGAAACGGATAAGGGTAAATAAGGAGTGGTAAGGGATGTTTTGGGTGAATTTGGTGAGATTGGACATTCTTTCCATTCCCTCCTATCCATACTTGTCTTCTGATAGTGTTTCAATGAGTGGTTGCCCACCCTGGATCATCACTTTTTATTACTGACGTAAATCGGTTGTGGTTTCCCTTTTTACATTGTTTACCGCTTTTCAGACTTCCTTTTACCTGTTTTGTTGATGTTTTTTGCCACCCACTTTTACCTATACAAGTACTTGTGATAGTGTTGGAGAGTTTTCAATAGGTGTCTATTCCTGGATCTTTTCTTATGATTCGTATAGGTAAATTATGGATTCTCTCTTTGCCTGATTCTTGCTTTTGAGACCTGGATTTTATTCCTTTTAGTCGCACTTGGTATTCTTTTTTGTTCCGCCCTGCCTTTCTTTGTGCTTTTGCCTGTGGTCGCGGGAATCAATATGTACATGAACAGTCAGATGCTATCAGAGGCAAATTGATTTCAGTTACTTCTTCTCATCATATATATATAGAATCGAAAATGTCGCTGATTGTCTGGCGGAATTAGTCGCTTTCAGTCATGTGTTTTTATAGGTAGCTGGTGGGCGTGGAGGAACTTATTAAACAATCCATTCCTTACTTCTTACGGATTACGACTTATGTTTTCCAGGTACTGTACTTGCTTTATATTTTGTCAACCATGGTTAAATGTTGTAATTACCTCTCGTGGTTTCAATTTGGAAACGCAAATCTAGACTAAGCCAAACCCCTTTTTCTACCCTTGCCCGAACGCTTTTATTATACTTCATTTGAAGTTTTGAGGGGGCTCTATTCTTCCCACAACATTGGATGTTCTTTCCTGAATCTTCTTTAGTGTGGCAGGTGGCCATCCACCTTTTAATGCGAGATACATATAATCCCGGTATGTTTTTTAAAGTAGACAAGTGTTTTCAAGGGTAATATCCCTGGCTTGATAACAGGTCAGGAGCCGGGAGATTCGTTTTGTTTATTAGTACTTCGGTTACTTAGAGCTTCCTTTTGAGGATGGCTTCTTTGGTAGACTATTTATTGAAAGATCTTTTTAGGCGTACTTTCTAATTCGATGGTCTTCTATTAAGATCTCCCATCCCTTAACTATCCACTTGCGGTACCAGATTGCCCTACCGCCTGGTTAACCCAACAAGTACTTAAGCCTCCTTTATAAGTGTAAGTTCAAAACTCTTCCATCATACTTAATCCCTGGCATAAGTATGATTTCATAGCCGCATTTCAATTTGATAATCCAGGCATTTGTTTATTTGTTCTTCTACCCTGATTAAATAAGCTGGGATTTATAGGCATCTTTGTTTTACTACATTGGCTCAATATGCCTGGCTGAGATCCTTCCTTTAGTTGATAGTACCCAATGCTACTTTATGGATTATGCATTCTAAGAGGAAGGAATCGCAATGTTCTCACCTATATAACTGTATAATTTATTAGTGCTTTGTTTATTGTTTTCCTTTGCCGTTATGTGTTTATGGGTTTCTACTCCTATGTTCCACGTGGAACTCAAATGGTTCCAGCTAAATGGATACTTAAAGGTGAGTTCTCCTTTTGGGTTTGCCTTTACAGATAAGTGTCGTGAGAATTGAAGGAAAGGGTTTAGGTTGGTACCTTTTTCCGGGTTAATGTCCCCTCCCCAGGGTCACAATTTTAGCGGGCCAGCTCCTTAGCTACTATCATATTGAGTTAACCCTCCCCTTTATTCTCTTTCCTCCTTTTATTCTCTTTTCTGGTCATGATACGTCTGATCCAATAGGATTTCTATGTACCACACCCTTTTTCTATTGCACAATCGACGTTTAAAAGGTGATCATTCTTTGTGCCAAAAGTATTCCTGTGTTGGTACTGCCGCATAATACAGAGTTCTTATGGCTTCTACTAAGTGAGTTTGTTTCCTGGGAGAATTATGGTGTAAGTGCTGAGCGCATGATGGAGTCCACCTGTTAGGGGTTGATAATCCCTTATATCTTCCTTTATGGCATTATAGTAAAGTTCTTTTGGCTTCTACTAAGAGAGTTTGTTTTCTGGCAGAAGTATGGTATAAATGCTGGTGGATAAAGGAGTCTACCTGTTAGGAGTTGATAATCCCTTATATCTTCCTTTACGGCATTATTTATACGGAGAGATGTCATGAAATTGATCTTGAAGGGGCATGATATTACATCTAGAAGACTTCTTTTCTTTATCAGGCTGCCGGGGATAGGTATACATGATAAAAAGGGTTGGGTCTTCAGGGTTTGGTTGTTACTTTTTGCAGGGGTTGACTATAAAGTTTGGGAATATTGAGGCATCTGATATGATAGTTCAAATAAGTAAAAGATGTGTTTTCTATAAAGGAAAGTTGGGTGTAAAGGCAGGGATGGGCTGACATCTTCACATGCTCCCGCCTTATAATCCACCCGCATGCGGTAAGGAAGGAAAAATATTGAGGCCTTACTGTTAACCATGGCTTAGGAATCTGGATGGATGCTTAAAGCAAGATGTGCCTGAAGAAATGCCTGGGAGAATATTGGTTGAGGTCTGTGGATTATACTTATAGCAATATTTATATAGTGGTGGTATTGGGAAAATCAGCCCATTGATATTCCAGATGAGCCCTGGCCTGGAAGAGGATAAATCTGATGGGGTTCACCACATGTTTTGTTGGAACCCTTGTTTTACCTTTCCCTGGTATGAGAGTTTGGCTCCCTTAGTGGAAAAACATCATACCAGGTGTTATATCAACGATTCCTTTTTCGGGGTAAAGGTGAACCACACTTTGGAGAGTAAACTACCTTTGGCCCGCATTTTTGTTGTTGACGTAATACTTAGAAATATAAGGAAGGGGAATATACTTCCCCTATTATTTGACGACATTTCAGATTGAAAACATCAGGATGTTAACTTCCTGATGTTCCACGTGGAACTAACTATTTGACTTTTGATAAGAAATACTGTAGATATTTATCCTCAGCCTTTCTCATAAGAACCTGATCTTTTTCGGTTTTGTCTTTATAGCCACAGAGATGCAAAGCTCCATGGAAGATGACCCGTAAGAGTTCCTGTTTAAAAGACACGGAGTAGTTGCGGGCATTTTCTTTAACCCGGTCAACACTAATGTATATTTCTCCAATGACAGCATTGGACTTTTCAGAAAGGTCGAAGGTTATGATATCCGTATAGTAGTTATGCTGCAGATGCTGTTTATTTATCTCCAGCAGATAATCATCTGAACAGAATATGTATTGAAGTTGTTCCAGTTTGGTCTTCTCCTTTTTAAACAGATCCCTGATCACCGCTTTCACCTGGGTACGCTGGGAAAATGAAACGGGTAACATAAAATGGAAGTAAATGGGGGCAGTAGTGTTATTCTTTTGCATTTTTCGAAATTCGTAACAAGTATTAATTAATACAAAGCTACATTTGTTGACTATTGAATTATGAAACGATTATCAGAAATAGGAACAGGAACCGTTGCCCGGATACTTTCTTTTGAAAACAACGACCTGTTTCTTAAACTAATGGAAATGGGCTGCGTGCCGGGAGAGTTGGTTAAGGTAGAGCAGGTTGCCCCCCTGGGTGATCCCATCTCAATAACTGTAGCTGGTTATAATCTCAGCCTGCGATTGAATGAAGCCGACAATATATTTGTAGAAGAACTGGGAGCCGCTTAAGTGGCTCCCGCTTTTTTACGCTATCCTTTCTGAAAAACATATCGTTATATACGAATTAACTGCAGCATCCCGACCCTCTCTTCTGTTTCCTTCCTGTATACATTATCCACTCGTAAGACGTCGGGGTTTATTATAGCTGAAATATTAACTGTTAAGCTGCATCTTCAATTGAATAAGTTGTGAAATAAAAAAGTTGCTTACATGACTGCATTGTTTCGAAACTACGGCATGTAAGTCCGTGACTTTGATGAACAAGTAAGTGACTTCACTGCACAAGTTCATGCTTTCATGCTATAAGTTCGTAACCATAGGATATAACTTCATGACTTCCACTCAAAAGTCATCAACTTGCTTACCGAAGTCACGGAGCAATAGCTCAAAATTGTTGAGTAATGCACTATTGTTGTTGAGCAACGTACTGTTGTAAGTAACTTATATTCGGAGATCATGAACTTAAAGTTGAAAGTCACGAACTTCAAACAGGAAGTCACGAAGTAAAAGAGCAAACTCACAAAGTATGGCAGAAAGGTTACGAACCGGCCCTGTAGTTTAATACTTGCAGGGCAGAGTCACTCTAAGAAACAGGAACATCACCATGAAAGACAATTGAGTTACGAACCGGCGCAGGGAAGTAAGAAACATTTCTTCTTTGTATACAGGAAATGCAATGAAATCGCCAGCGGAAAGGAAAAGGTCAATATACCGTTCTCGTGAAATTTCTTATTTACGCCTTCACCGGGTAAATCTCTTTAGCTGTTAATTACTCATGCCATTATATAAGTTTGCAGGACTACGATGCAAACTGTTCAGGTTTACTTTTTGTTGACCAGGTTTTAGTTTGAAGCAGTCTCAATTTTCTAACTGAATCCTTCCCACCGAAATCTGTTTCTTTGCAGAATAATAAGTATCACCAACAGTGTGATCTATTCAGGAACTTTAAAAGCGGGGAATTAATAATCAAATGAAAGTCGGACTGTATTTCGGGTCATTCAATCCTATTCATCATGGCCATTTGATCATTGCCAATTATATGTTGCAGAATTCAGATCTGGATCAAATATGGCTGGTTGTATCACCTCAAAATCCATTCAAACAATCGGCTAGTTTACTGAGCGCTTATAATCGCTTTAACCTGGTGCAGCTTGCGGTTGAAGCAGAGCCGAAATTAAAAGCCAGCGATATTGAATTCAAACTGCCGCAGCCTTCCTATACGGTAAATACCCTGGCTTATTTGCAGGAAAAGTATCCCACGCACCAGTTCGCCATCATTATGGGAAGCGACAGTTTTGAAAATCTGGCCAAATGGAAAAACTATGAATTCATTCTGCACCACTATCCTATTTTCGTTTACCGCCGCCCGGGCCACGATGTCGTCAATAATTTTAAGGAAGGAAATATAACCATACTCGATGCGCCGTTGCTGCAGATTTCTGCCACGCATATTCGTAATTGCATTAAGCAGGGGAAATCTATTCGCTATCTGGTGCCAGACAAAGTGCTGGAAGAAATACAGCAAAACAGATACTATCTATAACGAATAAACGAAACGACGTTTATTCATTATGACAGCTGATCAATATCAACAGCCGGTTGCCCTATAATTTCAATCTTTGCCCTCCGGAAGATAAAATAACGTCTGCCCCCAATGAAGACAGGAAGAAAAAATAGAACCTGATCATATTATGAAAATATATACATTAACTTTATTCCTGATATTTACCACCTGTTCTCTTTCCGCCCAAAAAACCGACTACCGGTTGCAGCAACAAATGGAGGCGCTGGTAAAAGACCTTCATGGCGATATTGGCGTGTATGTAAAAAATTTGCGCACGGGAAAAGTAGCCATGGTAAATGCCGATTCAATTTTTCCAACTGCCAGTATGGTAAAAGTTCCCATATTGATAGGCATTATGGATAAAATTGAAAATGGCCAACTGGAATATCATCAGCAACTCGAATACAAAGATTCATTATTATATGCGGGCGAAGATATTCTGGGTTCATTCAAAAGCGGCGAAAAAATAGGACTGCATAAAGTGCTGATGCTAATGCTTACCACCAGCGACAATACCGCCAGCCTGTGGCTGCAAAGTTTGGCGGGAACCGGAACACGCATAAACGAACTCCTCGATTCGGCGGGAATGAAATTTACCCGGGTTAATTCCAGAACGCCGGGCCGCGAAGCAAACCGCCAGCAGTATGGGTGGGGACAAACCACGCCCCGCGAAATGGGAATGCTGATGGAGAAAATTTACCGCGGCGAAATCATCAGCAAAAAGGCCGGCGAAAAAATGATCCGCCTGCTGGGAAGAAATTATAACGATGAACAGGCGATCGCAGAAATTCCGCCGTACATATTTGTGGCATCGAAAAATGGTTGTGTAAATGCATCTCGTAGTGAGATCCTGTTGGTAATGGCTCCGGGCGGTCCGTACATATTTTCAGTACAAACAAAAAATCTGCAGGATCAAAGCTGGGACAACTCAAATGAGGCCTGGGTACTTACCCGGCGGCTCTCCGCCCTGTGCTGGAATTATTTTGAACCCCGTTCGCGCTGGAAACCATCCTTATAAGTCGTCTGACCTATCGCAACTTTGTATAACTTGTGCCTTTCGGGGTTTTGAAAAATTGGGAATGATAATTCTGCGCCACATACCTTTTTTGAAAGCGGTCTTTATTCATAGCGTTTCTGCCTTTGGCGGACCGCAAGGCCATTTTGGTATGGTGATGAAAACATTCGTTCATCGGCGGCACGATGTTACCGAACAGGAATTACTCGAGTATAATGCTTTCTGCCAACTGCTGCCCGGCGCTTCTTCTACCCAGGTATTAACATTGATCGGTTATAAACGGGGCGGCATTCCGCTGGCCATTTTAACCCTTGCCATCTGGATCGCCCCGGCCTGTATTCTAATGGGCGCCTTTTCTTTCCTGCTCGAATTCTTCGACAGCAAGTCGGTGAGTGAAGGGGCTTTTAAATTTATTCAACCCATGGCCGTTGGCTTCCTCGCATTTGCCGCAACCAGGTCGTTCAAACTGGCCATCCATAATAATATTACCAGAATAATAATGATGGTGAGCACCATCACTACTTATTTCCTGTTCAAGTCGCCATGGATCTTTCCCATTCTGCTTGTAGTAGGTGGTTTTGTTACCAACCTCAGCGATAAACGCATTCCCGAAAAAGCGCAGCCCGTTAAAAAAATAAAATGGGCGAACATCTGGCTATTCGCTTTTATATTTTTAACCGCAGGTGTCGTGAGTGAACTGGCCAGAAAAAATGACTGGCCGAACCGGCGCCCACTCAACCTTTTTGAAAATACCTATCGCTTCGGCAGTCTGGTCTTCGGGGGCGGGCAGGTTCTCATTCCCATGATGTACGAGCAATATGTTGAGCGCCCGAAATCGCCGGTGGTTATTCGCAAGAACCTGAATAAAAAAGAAAATGTGATCAATATTGAGCGCGATGATTTTTATACCGGCGCCGGTATTGTAAGGGCCATACCCGGACCCGTATTTTCTATTTCTTCTTTTATGGGCGGCATGGCCATGAAAGATAAAGGCACCGGCTGGCAATTGCTCGGTTGCCTTATTGGGTCTGTTGCTATTTTCTTACCAAGTGCTTTGCTGGTACTTTTTTTCTTTCCCATCTGGCATAACCTGCAACGTTATGTAATTGTATACCGGGCGCTCGAAGGCATCAATGCCGTAGTGGTTGGTATAATGGTTGCCGGTACCATTTATATGATGCGCGATATTTCGGTTATCGGTTTTCATACCGTTAGTATAATCAATATAGCGGTTATTGCCGGCACCTGGTTGCTGCTTGGTTTTTCGAAGATCCCCTCTCCTTTCATTGTATTGTTATGTTTGCTGCTCGGTTGGTTATTATAAGGCTGAAGGCTTAACGCAAAACGCTGAACGCTGAATACCGGATGCCGGGTTGTTGCGTTTATATGAAATGAACATATTGCAGAATGCAGGCATTTGGCAATAATCAGCTGAATACTACACCCGGTTTCAGGCTGTTAGGTCTATTCGGGAAGAACCTGTTTCGGAAAGCAGCGTTGAGCGTTAAGCCTTAAGCGTTCAGCTTTTCTTTTGCTGTTACCACCCAATTTTAGTAAATTACAGAAGAGGTATTCTGCAAAAACCCCCTCTTAATCCATGCCACTCGGTTTGTAAAAATTGATGCGCTATGCATCTCTTCTTCACTCCTCAATAAAAGCTATTTGAATGTTATGAGGCGCATATTACTATTATACTTCATTCTGCTATTGGCTGTTGCCCGGCCATTGTATGCGCAAAAAATAATTTCAATAAAATTAGATGCTACTATCAATCCGGCTACTGCCGACTTTATTCATCGCGCTATTGAAACAGCGCAGGCCGAACGCGCAACCTGTTTATTGATCCGTTTAAATACGCCCGGCGGTTTGCTGAAAAGTACCCGTGTTATTGTAGGCGATATACTTGAATCGCCGGTACCGGTAGTTGTATATGTATCGCCCGGGGGAGCGCATGCCGGTTCGGCGGGTGTATTCATCACTATGGCCGCACATATTGCCGCCATGGCGCCGGGCACCAATATTGGCGCAGCGCACCCGGTAAGTTCGCAGGGGCAAATGGACACCATCATGAGCGCGAAAGCTACCAACGATGCCATAGCATTTATTAAATCAATTGCCGCCAAACGCGGGCGCAATGCCGAATGGGGCGCACAGGCAGTTCGTAACAGCGTTTCGCTTACTGAATCGGAAGCGCTTGAAAATAACGTAATCAACCTGGTAGCAGGTAGTGAAAACGAATTACTAACTAACATACATGGAAGGCAGGTTACCGTTAGTACCGGCGCCGTTGTATTGAATACAAAGAACGCAACCATAAAATCGCTCGACATGGGTTGGGGCGAAAAGATGTTGAATATTCTCAGCGATCCCAATGTAGCATACATCTTATTCCTGCTGGGTTTATACGGGCTCATTTTTGAGCTGTATAGTCCGGGCGCTATTTTCCCCGGTGTCATTGGTGGCATATGTATGATACTTGCATTGTACACCATGCATACATTACCGGTAAACTATGCCGGTCTCGCACTCATTGTATTTGGCGTAATACTGTTCCTGCTCGAAATAAAAATTGTGAGTCATGGGCTGCTTGGCATTGGCGGTGTTATTTCATTATTGCTTGGTTCCATGATGCTCATAAGAACCGATGGCACGTGGGCAGTGGCAAATCTTTCCTGGACGGTGATCATAACTGCGGTAGCAGTAAGTTCTCTTTTCTTCCTGTTTGTAATAGGTATGGGCTTGAAAGCACAAAGGGCAAAACCGGCTATTGGGCTCGAAGCAATGATCGGTGAAACCGGCCTGTCGTTAAGTGAGTTGAACCCCGGCGGCACTGTTCGAATGCATGGAGAAATATGGAAAGCTATTTCGCGGGCGGGCCTTATTCCCGAGGGGAAAAAAGTAGTAGTAACCGGGTTCCTTAATTTCACCCTTCAGGTAGAACCGTATAATGAACCATCAGCTTAAATTTTTTATATGGAAACATTACCTATTTCGGCTTCGCTTATTGTCATAGTGCTATTTCTCATTTTTGTGCTGAGCAGCGCCATTCGTATTTTGCGGGAATACGAACGCGGTGTTGTTTTCAGGTTAGGACGACTTGTATCTGTACGTGGTCCCGGGCTCATCCTGCTTATACCTGTTATTGATAAAATGGTAAAAGTAAGTTTGCGCACTGTGGTAATGGATGTACCGCCGCAGGATATAATAACAGAAGATAACGTTTCAATAAAAGTGAATGCAGTAGTATACTTCAGGGTAATACAACCGCAAAGGGCCATTGTTGAAGTAGAGAATTATTTAGTGGCTACTTCACAGTTTTCGCAAACGACATTAAGAAGTGTATTGGGTCAGTCTGAACTCGATGATCTGTTGTCGCAACGCGAAAAGATAAATCAGAAACTGCAACAGATCATTGATACGCATACCGAGCCATGGGGTATAAAGGTTTCGAATGTAGAGGTTAAACAAATAGACCTGCCGCAGGAAATGCAGCGGGCAATGGCCAAACAGGCTGAAGCAGAACGCGAACGCCGGTCGAAGGTAATTGCTGCGGAAGGTGAATTCCAGGCATCGCAACGCCTGGCCGATGCTGCCCGTATTCTCAGCGATCAGCCCAGTGCACTGACATTGAGATATCTGCAAACATTAAGAGAAATTGCAACGGAAAATAATTCAACCACTATATTCCCTGTTCCCATAGATCTTCTAAAACCATTTTTGAATTTCGAGAAAAGCCAGGGCAGGTAGAGGTTTTGTTGTACTCCTGCTTACCTGTAAACCCTGCTTCCGACATTATATTTTATTAAAATCCTTCCATAAACAGGGGGCTATTCTTTTATTAAATGTATCTAATACAGTAACTTCATCATGGGATAAATCCGATAACTATTAATTGATGCTTACCGCCGGTCGCTTGCCAGCGCATTGATTATTAATAAAGCAGAAGAAAAACGGAACATGAGTGCAGAACATCAACGACTTGCGGTTAACTCCACGAGGAAAATTCCTTTGGAACAATGGGGACCGTATTTAAGCGAACGCCAAT